>CAZPWR010000001.1:0-4628 GCA_964590555.1 uncultured Anaerolineae bacterium
GGCCAAATCACCGTCCACAAAGAACCGCTTAACCCAAAGATTTACCGAAGCTTCTGGGCCAGAGTGCCCTTCTTGCGGGGCCTCATAATGCTCTGGGACGCCCTCGTCCTCGGTTTAAAAGCCTTGTTCTTTTCGGCTAACGTGGCCCTGAAGGAGGAAGAAATTGAGATAACAGGTTTCTGGACCTGGTTTACAGTCCTGATTTCTTTTTCCTTTGCCATCGGCGTTTTCTTCCTCCTGCCTGCTTTGATAGCCGGCATGGTGGAGAAATTCATCCCATCGCCTTTGCTCAACAATCTCCTGGAAGGAGCAATAAGGCTTGGCCTGTTCATAGGCTACATTGCTCTGGTAAGCCTTTGGCCCGATGTCAGGAGGGTGTTCGCTTACCACGGGGCTGAGCATAAGGCCATAAACGCTTACGAATCCGGAGCCCCGCTGGAGATTGAATCCGTACGGCAGTTCGGGACAACTCACCTCCGCTGTGGAACAGGCTTCATCCTATGGGTTGTGGTGGTTTCAATCCTGCTCTTTGCCCTGCTGGGCAAGCAATCACTACCAATGCGCCTCCTCACCAGGCTGCTACTCATCCCAGCGGTGGTGATGGTTTCCTACGAAATCGTAAAAATTGGGAGCCGCTACAACAACAATGGCTTGGTTAAAGCCATTCTCTGGCCAGCTCTGGCCCTGCAAAGTCTAACCACACGGCAACCCGACGAGGGAATGTTAGAAGTAGCCTTAGTAGCCCTCAGAGAACTTCTGGAAGCGGAAAGAGGAGATAAGCTCCTTGGCCACAGAACTGATTATCCCTCTGCTTAAAAAGCAACCACTTTTTTCAGAGTTAAGCCTAGAAGAGCTTAAGGAACTGGCAGCCATTGCCAAAAGCGAGCGCTTCCCCGAAAAGGCCAGGATAGTGGAGCAAGGCGAGCTCAAGCCAGTTTATTACATAATCCTTTCCGGTGAAGCCATAGCCCGAGCTTTAGATGAATTCGGTAGGGAAAGGCCAGTCCGTTTCCTTCAGGCTGGCGATTCGTTCGGGGAAACTTCCCTCTTGGTGGGGGAGCCAAGGGATGCAACTGTAATAGCCAGGACTGACCTTGAGGTTGTTTACATAGAAAAAGCCGATTTTGACCGCCTCCTCAGCCAAAGGCCTGAAATTCGCCGGAAACTACGCCCCCGCCCCGAAGTAAAAAGGCTTTGGGAAGCCCCACGCTACGATTGGATGGTAGAAGGAGAGGTAGTTGTCTGGCACGGACACCGGCACTGGTGCACTTTGACTAGATTTTTTATCTTTGCCCCGCTGAGTTTGGGATTCCTGGCATTCTTGGCTTACATGGCCTACCGAACGAAAATGCCTTTGTGCTTTTTACCAATTGGCGTTGCATTTCTACTATGGCTCTTCTTTAGCTCTGTTGCACTCTGGAACTGGCATTACGACCGCTACATCGTCACCAATAGGCGGGTAGCATTGATTGAGACGATTCCTTATAGAGTAGCAGCGCGCCAGGAAGCCCTCTTGGAGCGAGTTCAAGAGGTGGATACTCGGAAGTCTTTCCCCAAGAGCATCTTTGGCGTGGGCGATGTCATCATTTCCACCGCTGCCCGGACCCGTCCAATCCTCTTCCAAAGCATACATAGGCCGGAGGAAGTGGAGAAAATTATCCAAGAGCAAAAGGCTAGGGCCATGCGGTGGGAAAGGGCCGAGGAGAGGGGTAGGATAAAGAGGCGACTGGCTGGGGAAGAGCTTCCGCCACCGCCACCCCCACCGCAACCTACCCACCGGCTACCTTCAATCTTCTACGCCTTCATCGGGGAAAAACGAGAACCAGGGCAAGCAACCTGGTACACCCATTGGTGGGTGCTTATCCGAAGGGCCTGGCTTCAAGCCATCTTGTTCATAATTTCGCTGGGAATATTTGTCCTTTCGTTTAAGCTAAAAGGCTGGTTTATCTGCGGCTTTCCCCTTTGCGCATTTTTCACCCTCTGGTTTTTAACTAAGTTAATAGACTGGTCCAATGAAAGATATATCGTGAACGCCCAGCAAGTTATCATGCTACGAATTATGCCAATTGCCCCTTTCATCCCCCCAGTTGGACCTCTTTCCAGGATTGAACGCAAGGTAGCCCCTCTGGGGTCCATCCAAGATGTAACCACTAAGATGAGCAATTTCGGCAGGATTATGGGAGTGCTGGGGCTGGGTGAGATGGGCGATGTGCTAATCACCACCGCTGCCCCGGCCGGGGTTTTGGAATTCAAAAATGTCCGCAACCCATTGAAAGTCCAAGCCGTAATCTTTGAATTCCTTGAACGCTACCAAGAGCGCCAAAGGGAAGAAAGGCTCAAAGAGACCGAAAGGCTCCTTGAGGACTGGTTTCAGGCCCATAAGGAGATTGAGCACTGATGCTTGCAAATTACATAGATTACAAACTTAGGCAAAGGGATTACCTCCTGGAAATCGCCAAACTCATGACTTCCCGGCTGGACCTTGAACCCCTCCTTCGCCTAATCCTAAGGGCTTCGGCCGAGCTCCTGGCTGGGGAAGTAGGGTTTATCGTCCTCAAGGAAAGGGATGGCTCTTTCCGCATAAGGGCAAGCTATGGGATAGCACCGGAAATCCTACCCTATTTTGAGCCTTTCTTAGCCGACATTCAATTCCTGAAAGACAGAAGCTCTTCCTTGCCCCAGCTGGAAATGCGCCTCAAGGTCGTATCCTTAGCAACCGGCATACCCTTACGCCAAGTCATAGCTCTGCCCCTCGTAGCTGAGGAAGAGCTATTGGGGGCTATCTACATCTTCCGGACCACAGGCTTAGCTTTCTCTGAGGACGAGCGCCAAATCCTGGCTGGCTTTGCCGATCAGGCAGCCATAGCCGTAAGGAACGCCGGCCTTTACCAAGAGGTCCTAACCGAAAAGCAGCGCCTTAAGGCCATAATAGACCACAGCGCCGATGGCATAATGATTCTGGACCCGCAGGGAAAGATAGAAGTCTTCAACAAGGCCATGAGCCGGATGACAGGCATAAAGCCCGAAAAGGCGATAGGGAAATATTGCTGGGATGTTCTGCGCCTGAAAGATTCTCAGGGGAAAGATTTATGTCAAAAGGAATGCCCTTTCCTAAAGGCTTCCAGCGCCGAACAGCCCCTCTACATTGAAGGGGAAATACACCGAGAAGACGGAAAGCGCATTGCAGTTGGGATAACCTATGCTCGCCTTACCGGTGAAGATGGGCAAATTTTAAGCATAATTGCAAGCGTGCGGGACATAACCCACCTTAAAGAGGCTGAGGAGCTTAAAACCACGCTCATTTCAGCCATATCTCACGAGCTTAAAACCCCCGTAGCCATAATCAAAGGCTATGCCAGCACTCTACGTCGGGAAGATGCTCACTGGGATGAAAAGACGGTTAAGGAGAGCTTGGCGGCTATAGAGGAAGAGAGCGACCGGCTCAGCCGGATGATTGACAACATCCTGGAAGCTTCCCGCATCCAGGCTGGAGTCTTCAAGCTGGAAATGGGGGATGTTTGGATTCCCAAAATAGCTGATAAAGTGGTTGATTATTACCGGCGTCAGAGCCCCAAGCACAGGTTTGAAGTGGCCTTCCCCCCCGATTTCCCTGTCATCCTGGCCGATGAAGAGAGGATAAGGGAGGTCTTGGAGAACTTGGTGAGCAACGCTATAAAGTATTCGCCGAACGGAGGAATGGTTTGGGTAGGTGGGTGGGCCGATGAGGACAAAGTTTACGTCTATGTGGTGGACCAAGGCATAGGGATAGCGGAAGAAGAGCAGGAGAAGATTTTTGAACGGTTCTACCGTGCTGATTCACCCTTGAAGAAAAGGACTAAAGGGGTTGGCCTTGGCCTATATATAGTTAAAGCGATTGTGGAAGCGCATGGGGGTAAGATTTGGGTTGAAAGCAAGCCGGGCAAAGGGTCCAAATTCATCTTCTGGCTTCCGAGGCGTTAGCCTTGTAATCTTGCTTTGCCTTGCCGCAGTGTTAACTTTGGTTCTGGGGAGGCTCCCATTTTGGTCTTTGGAGGAGAAGGCCAGGGATTTAATTTCAGCCTTTGGGGTATGGGGGCCTATGGTCCTAATCTTCCTCCACGCCCTCCAGGTCTTCCTTGCTCCGATACCGGGGCAGGTAATGGGGGCAGCAGGGGGATACGTTTTTGGCCCATGGCTTGGGACCCTCTACAGCATGGCCGGGGTTACGTTGGGGTCAATTTTGGCGATAGCGCTTTCCAGGAGGTATGGGCGCCCCTTAGTGGAGCGATTTGTACCCGAAGAGACCCTTGCTCGGATGGACAAGCTAACCGCCAAGGGTGGGCTTTGGTTTTTCCTCATCGCCTTCCTTCTCCCATTTTTCCCTGACGATGCTCTTTGCTTCTTAGCTGGCCTTTCCTCTATCCCTTTCCCTTGGCTTTTAGCGGTCGTAATAGTGGGGAGGTTACCTGGGGTAGCGGCTTCGGCTTTTTTGGGGGCGGGGATTTCGCGGCTTCCCTCGTGGCTGCTTGCGGTTGTCTTGAGCTTTGCGGCTCTACTCATTGCCCTTTACCTAACCTTCCGGCGCTCCTGAGGCAAGCTTGGCCCTGAGGGGCCAGACTCACGCTAAGAATAACCCTTTAAGCGGCCTG
>CAZPWR010000002.1:0-3823 GCA_964590555.1 uncultured Anaerolineae bacterium
AGGCTTAAGGCCGTGCTGGCGGGCATCCTCCAAGATGGCTTGGACACTTGGGGCGTTCTTAAGCATCTCAAAGAACCTCTGTTCCCCAACCCCCTGTCCTGGCCCTTCTTCGCATGGAGCTGGCACGATTATAAATCCTCCAGGTTTAACCACCGGTACTGGGGCAAAGTAAAGGTAGCTGGCAGCTCTCGTTGCTTGGTACAAATTCACATCCTTGGGATATCCCACACCTGCTATGGCTACATCGTACTGCTTAGGGATTGGGACTTCGTAGATGGCTCGGGCTATAGTTACCAGCTCTTGGAAAGCAGCGTTAGGCTCGCCAGCTCTTACAGCCACTACCTCGCCTCTATCGTTATTTACCACATTTACGATGAAGCGAAGGCCAGCCCTCCGAGCGGATTCGGTTATAGCTTCGTGGAATGGGTTGCCTTCAATCCGCCCAAGCCTCGTCCCAGGATGCTCCAAAATGGCAGGGCTATGAGTGGCCTGGATTGTCTTTTCCCCTCCCGCTCCTATGGCCACAGTCTTCCGCCCTCCGGAATAGCCAGCATACTGATGCGGCTCCACAACCCCGGTAGCAATGAGGAGGTCGGCTTCGCAGGCGATTCTATTCACCCAGAGAGGGATGCCCGTCTCTGTCTCCCCCAGGTTCATTAACATCTCAGGATTCTGTGGCTCGTGGTCCAGGACCCGGGAGCGCTTGACTACTTCGGCCGTAAGCTTCTCAACCTTCTCTTCGTAAGTGGAAGGGCGGGGCATCCCAATTCCGCAGATGAGGGTTATATCCTCATCCCTAACACCTGCTTCCTTGAGTTCTTTGAGAACGGCTGGGACCAATACGTGGTCCGGGCTTGCCCTTGTGACATCAGTGAACACGATGCAAACTTTATCGCCTGGCCTGGCGAGTTCCCTCAGGGGCGGGGAGTTTTCAGGCTCAGCCACAGCTAACTTCACGGCCCAATCAAGGTCAGGAACGGGCTCCGCCTCCCTGGCTTCCACGACGTAACCTTCAAAGCCTGGGGGTAGTTCAAACTCCAGAAAGCCTTTGCCAAAAGGGACCCTGAACATGCTTGCCTCCCTTACCTTTCCAGTTGCATTGCCCAGCGCTACTTCCGTGTTAAGCTTTGCTACCGCAAATTTTAATTTTGCCCTCCTCATTTGTCAAACAGGCCTTATGTTTAGCGGGACTTCTCAATCGGCTTAAAAATTCCCCGCAGAGAAAAACCTATGCCCCCTTCATGTTTTTGCGGTCAAAAAAGGGTGTGTCCCAGTTTCGTCGATCTGAGCCGTCGGCCTTTCCGCTTAGGCAAAGATGAGGCGCTAAAGCGTCCCTCTCCGTCCTGGCGACCCGCGTTCCCGAACGGCTACCGGGGGGAGAGGGCGCTTCCAGCGCCCTTTGCAATCTCAGCCAGGCCGTTTACGGCCTGGCCCACCTTGTGGCTTGCGGTTGGCTTTATGTGTGCCGACTAAAGTCGTCCTCTTTTGGCCTTTGGGCCAAAGGTCGGCCTGCGCCGACCTTCAATCGCCGACCACTTGAAGTCACCCCTTTTAAGCATTTGGCTTGCGGCTGGCCCTTTTGTGCCGATTAAAGTCGTCCTCTTTGGGCTTCCAGCCAATTGCTGGCTTTTGCTGACCGTTTTTTGCGTCGCGCAGGCCGACGCCTGGCGCTAAAGCGCCAAAAAAGGCCGATTTCCCATCGGCGCAAAACCAAAGGGGGTTTGGCTTTTAACTTGAGGTGTGGTAAAATCTTTTGTAAAGAAATCACCCATGGGAGGGGGGAATGTTTGACAAGGAGGCCTTGAAAAAAATAAAAGAAAGGCAAGAGCAGTGGGAGGAAACAACGCTTCAGCAGTGGCTTGCTCGACTTCCAGAAAGGGATGAGCTTTTCCGCAACCTCTCAGACATGCCCATCGCTCGCCTCTACACCCCGGCCGATATCCCCGATTTTGATTACCTTGAGGAGCTTGGCTTCCCCGGTGAATACCCGTTCACCAGGGGCATACACGCTACTATGTACCGCGGACGCTTGTGGACTATGAGGATGTTCTCAGGGTATGGGTCAGCAGAGGAGACGAACGAGCGCTTCAAGTACCTCCTCAAGCACGGTGAAACAGGCCTCTCAGTGGCTTTTGATACCCCAACCCTTTACGGCTACGATACCGATGACCCCATGGCTGAAGGGGAGTTCGGCAAGTGCGGGGTGGCAGTTTCCTCCTTGGCTGATATGGAGATTCTGTTTGACGGCATACCCTTGGATAAAGTCACAACTTCTATGACCATTAACGCTCCGGCCGCTATCCTGTGGGCCATGTACCTTGTAGTGGCCGAGAAGCGCGGGATACCGTGGACTAAACTCGGCGGCACCATACAGAATGATATCCTAAAAGAATACATTGCTCAAAAGGAGTTCGTCTTTCCTCCCAAGCCTTCTATGCGCCTGATAGTGGACACATTTGAGTTTGGAGCCAAATACGTCCCCAAGTGGAATACTATCTCCATAAGTGGCTATCACATTCGGGAGGCGGGGGCCACGGCAGTTCAGGAGTTGGCTTTCACCCTTTACGATGGCTTTGAGTATGTCAAGGCTGGGATTGAAAGAGGGCTGGATGTGGATGAGTTCGCCCCTCGCTTGAGTTTCTTCTTCAATGCTCACAACGATTTCTTTGAGGAAATCGCTAAATTCAGGGCAGCAAGGAGGATATGGGCAAGGGAGATGCGCAACCGCTTTGGGGCTAAAGACCCTCGCTCCTGGTGGTTGCGCTTCCATACCCAGACCGCTGGGTGTACGTTAACAGCCCAGCAGCCGGAGAACAACATCGTCAGGGTAGCCATTCAGGCGCTGGCTGCTGTCCTCGGTGGCACTCAGTCCCTCCACACTAACTCCATGGATGAAGCGCTTGCTTTACCCTCCGAACTGGCCGTGCGTATAGCTCTGCGCACCCAGCAAATCATCGCCCATGAAACCGGAGTGGTGAACACCATTGACCCCCTCGGCGGAAGCTATTACGTGGAGTACTTGACCCGGAAGATGGAAGAGGCCGCCTACGAGTATTTCCGCAAGATTGACGCTATGGGCGGGATGATTGCGGCCATAGAAAAAGGCTTCCCTCAGAAAGAAATTGCCGATGCTGCTTACCGCTATCAGAAGGAGATTGATGAGAAGAAGCGCATAGTAGTGGGGGTAAACGAATACGTTTCCGATGAACCGATTACTATACCAATTCACAAAATAGACCCCGAAGGGGAAAGGCGCCACCGGGAGCGATTGGCCAGGGTCCGCCGGGAGAGAGACAACGAGAGGGTCCGCCAGTGCCTGGAGCGCCTCCGCAATGCCGCTCAGGATGAAAAGGAAAACCTCATGCCCTACATCCTTGATTGCGTGCGGGCTTACGCCACCTTGGGTGAGATAATGAAGGTCCTGAGGGAGGTGTTCGGAGAGTACCGAGAGCCAATCATCATATAAAGGAGGGCAAAAATGGCGGAGGAGAAAATCCGGGTCCTCATAGCTAAGCCAGGGCTTGATGGGCACGATAGAGGAGCTAAGGTAGTGGCCAGGGCTTTAAGGGATGCAGGGATGGAAGTCATTTACACCGGCTTGCGACAAACTCCGGAAATGATAGCCGAGGCTGCCCTTCAGGAAGACGTGGATGTGGTTGGCCTATCAATCCTCTCCGGAGCCCATATGGCCCTTCTGCCTAAAACCGTCCAACTCCTTCGCGAAAAGGGCCTTGACCATGTCCTGGCAGTTGCTGGTGGGATAATACCAGACGAGGATATACCTAAGCTCCAGGAGGCGGGCATAGCTGAAGGCTCTGGGCCG
>CAZPWR010000003.1:0-6142 GCA_964590555.1 uncultured Anaerolineae bacterium
ACCCTTCCGATGCCCTCAAACTGGGCATTGGGATGGTCCACCAGGTCTTTGCTTTAGTTCCCCCCTTTACAGCTTTGGAAAACATCCTTTTGGGCCAGGAGAAAAGGGGAAG
Organism: uncultured Anaerolineae bacterium; assembly: GCA_964590555.1. Classification (GTDB taxonomy): domain Bacteria; phylum Chloroflexota; class Anaerolineae; order SpSt-600; family SpSt-600; genus SpSt-600. The sequence goes on from CAZPWR010000003.1 coordinate 113, forward strand.
ACTATCACCTCTGGACCTAAAAAACGGGCGTGAAAAAGTCAAAGCCCTGATGGAAGAGACAGGCCTTTCCGTCCCGCTTGATACACCGATAGAGCTCCTTTCGGCTGGGGTGCAGCAGAGGGTGGAGATACTCAAGGTCCTCTACCGCGGCACAGATGTCCTAATCCTGGACGAGCCAACCTCTTACCTTACTCCCCTGGAAGTGGAAGAGCTCTTCAAGGTAATGCGCAAACTCAAGGCTCAGGGCAAAGCCATCGTCTTTATCACCCACAAGCTGCGCGAGGTTGTAGAAATAAGCGATAGGATTCAGGTCCTGCGAAATGGGGTCGTTACTGGAAGACTCCCAGCTTCTGAGGCCACTTTTGAGAAATTGGCCGTAATGATGGTGGGTAAGGAGGTTATCCCCCAAGCAGTCCGCTCCGAAGCGGAGCCAGGGGAGCCCATACTCAAAGTGAAGGACTTATACGTCATGAGCGATTTTGGGACTATGGCGGTTAAGGGCGTTTCCTTTGAGGTGAGGGCGGGGGAGATTTTCGGGATAGCTGGGGTTGAGGGGAACGGGCAGAGCGAGCTTGTCCAAGCCATAACCGGGCTCAGGCGGCCACTTAAAGGAGAAATCTGGATTAAGGATTCCAACGTGACTGCTTTTGGCCCTCGCAAACTCTACAGCCTTGGCCTCTCCCACATCCCCGAGGATAAAGCCAAGTTTGGCCTGGCTATGAACTTTGACCTGGCCGAAAACAGCATATTGGGAAGGCAATGGGAGCCCCAATTCGCAGGAGCTTTGGGTAGGTTGAACTGGGATAATATCCTAAGGTTCACTGACCGCATAATTAGGTCCTTCAATGTTGTTGCCCCCGGGATAAGGACACCCGTGAAGAGCCTAAGCGGTGGGAATCAGCAGAGGCTCCTTGTGGGAAGGGAGCTAAGCAAGGAGCCTTCGCTTGTGGTGGCCGCTCACCCTACAAGGGGCTTAGACATAGCCTCAACTGTCTACATAAGGGAGCTTCTCATAAAGATGAGGGACGCAGGAAAAGCCGTGCTCCTGGTTTCGGCCGATTTGGACGAAATCCTTGAGCTAAGCGATAGGGTAGCTGTGATGTATGAGGGGGAGTTCCTTGGAGTAGGGCCTATAAAGGAATTTGCACGGGAAGAGATAGGCATGATGATGGGCGGGGTGCGGGTCAGAAAATAAAGCTGGAGGATAAAGATGAGGTGGCTTCGTGGTCTTCGCCCCATTCTTGAATCTTTGGTGGCAATAGTCGTAGGGTTAATAATAGGCTCGGTTCTGATGCTTTTCTTCAAGTATCAGCCGATAAAGGCTTACATAGCCCTCTTCAAAGGAGCTTTTGGCACCACTGGAGATGTTTTGGAAACCTTAGCTTTCTCTGTCCCGATAATGCTAACGGCCATAACTTTTGCCCTTGGGGTCCGCACTGGCCTCTTCAACATAGGTGCCGAAGGGCAGATGTACCTTGGGGCTATTGGGGCCGTAGCCGTAGCTGGTCTTTTACGCTTGCCTCCTGTGATACATGTGCTGGCAGCTACTTTGGCCGGCATGATAGCGGGAGCTCTTTGGGCTCTTATCCCTGCGCTCCTCAAGGTCTGGCGTGGGGTGCATGAAGTCATTTCCACCATAATGTTCAATTGGATAGCTTACCACTTCTCAATTTACCTGGCCATTTACTTTCTTGCCCAGCCCGGCAGGGCAGAGCGAACCGTCCCAGCCCTACCCACGGCAAGGTATCCGGTTTTAGCCGAGGGTTCAACCCTCACGGCCGTAATTTTCGTAGCCTTGGCCTTCTGCTTCTTCATCTACTTTTACCTGTGGGGGACGAGGGCGGGATACGAGCTGAGGCTTGTGGGAGAAAACCCCCACGCCGCCCGTTACGCTGGTGCTTCGGCTAAGAAGGTCATCCTAACCAGCTTCCTTCTGGGTGGAGTAGCAGCTGGGCTTGCTGGAGCAAGCCAAATCATCGGCCGACCCCCTGCTTGGTCCCTCTATGCTACCTTGGGGAACGTTTCTTCCCTGGGATTTGACGGCATAGGAGTAGCTCTGATAGGCCGCAACCACCCCTTGGGAGGAATCTTAGCGGCCATACTTTACGGTGCCCTGGCGCATGGTGGACGTTACATGGAGTATCAAGCTGGCGTGGACTCGGAGATGGTAAGGGCTATAAACGGCATAATCATAGTGGCCCTTTCAATCCCAGAACTCTGGGCTATCATCAGGAGGAGAATTAAGCGATGAACCAGCAGAGGATTTTCTGGATTATAGCCATAATCATCATAGCTGTGCTTGTCTTTTACGGGATAGAGATAGCCGGCCTTAAGCCTCTTTCCATTCTGGAAGCTACCTTCCTGGCCATGACCCCATTGGTCTTAGCTGCGGTTGGAGAGTGCATAAACGAGAAGGCAGGAGTGGTTAACATCGGCCTTGAAGGCATTTTGCTCATAACCTCGGTTTTGGGGGTCTACGGAGCTGAGATTTTCGGAAACGGCTGGGGGGGGTTATTTTTTGGGAGTTTAATCGGAGCATTGATCGGCCTTTTCATGGGCCTCATAAGCGTGTACGCCAGAGCTGCCCAGGTAGTAGCGGGGATGGGGATAAACATCTTTGCCCTTGGATTTGTCCCCTTCCTTCTGAGGGCTATCTGGGCTTTCCCCGGTATCCACCTGTTCCCTCGCGAACTTATGGTCCAGCCCTTTTCCACGCCTATAGGTAGAATCAATCCCGTAACTTTGATAGCCATAGCGAGTGCTATCTTGGGCTCATTACTCCTCCACCGGACAGTCCTTGGCTTCCGGATAAAGGCTTGTGGGGAGAGGCCTGAGGCCGCCGATGTGGCCGGGATAAGGGTTGACCTCATAAGGGTCTTCACGGCTACACTGGGAGGAGCCCTCTGTGGGTTAGGCGGGGCTTTCATGCCGCTGGGATGGTTCGGTGGGGTGGTGAAAGAAATATCCGCTGGACGAGGTTTCATAGCTTTGGCTTGCGTTGTTTTTGCCGGACTTGAGCCTCTCCTGGCCTTGGCAGCTGCCTTCATCTTCGGTTTCGCCGAGGGTTTCGCCTACGCCGTAGCTATTACTCCAGGCGTAAAAGAAGTAATCCCCTTCTACTTCGTGCACATGATACCTTACGTGACCACACTTCTGGTGGTTAGTGTAGCGATAGGGCAAAGGAGGTTCCCCGCTGCTTCGGGTCTCCCTTACAGCCGTGAATAAGCTGAGGAGGCGTAACTATGGGCTTAATCCTCGGTCTGGTAGCTTCGGCGAGACCCTGGGGTAATTCCGAAGTCCTGATAAGGGAAGCTTTGGCCTCAGCTCAAGAGGCGGGAGCCTCAGTTGCAGCCCTCAGGATAAGCGACTTGGATATTGAGCCGTGCACAGGCTGCATGCGCTGCGCCTTCCGAAACGAAGAATGCCCGATAAAGGATGACATGCGCTTCTTCTTGGACACCGTCTCCCAAGCCGATGGCTTAATCTTGGCTTCCCCGACCTATTTCCTCAACGTCCCTGGCCCTCTAAAAAGCGTCTTTGACCGTCTGCTCATGCTTTCCCCACGCTGGGATGTCAGGAAAGATGAGGATTTGAAGCCTGGAGGGGTCATAGCGGTTGCGGGCCTATCCCCATGGAGAGGGGTGGCAAGGCCTTTCTTCAATGCCTTCCTTTACACTTTGGGATTCGTGCCGGTGGAAAGCATCACAGCCTTTTACCCTGGCCCTGGCGAAAGCCTCTTGGATGATGAACTCGTAGGCAAGGTAAGGGGGCTCGGCCGCCGGGTTGCCTCAGGCGAGAAGAGGTCGTTCGTGTCCGAAGGAAACACATGCCCTGTGTGCGACTCCGATTTCTTCCGCTTGGAAGGCCTTGAAGCTGAGTGCCCAATCTGTGGGACGAAGGCCCGCATCGTGACGGAGGAAGGGAAGGTAAGGCTGGACTTTTCTGGGGGCATTTCGGACCGCTGGACCTCGGAAGGGCTTCGGAAGCATTTGAACGAATGGATAAGGGAGACAGGGGTCAGGTTCATGGCTATAAGGCATCAGGTTAAGGAGCGTCGCCGCGCTTTGGAGAGCCGAGAAATCAATTGGATAAAGCCTCCGGAGAGAGAAAAAGGCAATGGGGGGAGCGAAGAGAGGTCTGGGGAAGGGGCTTGAAGCCCTCATCCCCTCCTTGGGCTTAGAAGAGAGCGGAGCTATAAAGGAAATCCCTGTGGACGAAATCATCCCCAACCCCTTTCAGGTCAGGCGGAACTTTGACCAGAAGGCCTTGGAGGAGCTGGCCCAATCGGTGAAGGAACATGGCCTTATCCAGCCCCTCATAGTTACTCATGACCCAGAAAGCGGAAAATACCAGCTCATAGCGGGGGAAAGGCGCTGGCATGCCGCTAAAATCGCTGGCCTTAGCACCGTCCCGGCCATCGTGAAAGAGGTTAGCCCAAGGCAAATGCTGGAGATAGCTTTGGTGGAAAACATTCAGCGGGCTGACCTTAACCCTTTGGAAGAGGCGGAAGCTTATCATTTTCTGATAGAAGAGTTTGGCCTCACTCAGGAAGAAGTGGCCAAGCGGGTAGGAAAGAGCCGAACCGCCGTGGCTAACACCGTAAGGCTGCTGCGGCTTCCCCCGGAGGTTAAATCCGCCCTGGCCGAAGGACTAATATCCGAAGGTCACGCTCGGGCCCTCTTGGCCCTCCCTACCCCTGAACTTCAAATCAAAGCCTTGGATAAAGTAATAAAGCAAGGGCTGAACGTCCGCCAGACGGAGGAACTGGTGAGGAAATTACAAGAGCACGAGGAGGCTCCCCCGAAGGAAACCCCGCCTGAAATCAGGGAAATTGAGGCAAAACTTGGGGAGAACTTAGGCACCAAGGTCAAAATTCTAAAGGGGCGTAAGGGGGGCCGGCTCATAATATTCTTTCACTCCGATGAAGTTTTCCGCTCCATATGCGAACGCCTCGTAGGCAAACAAATTTAAGGAGAAGGATGGGCCTATGCATGCCATTGAGGAGCAGATCGTCTTATTCCTTCAGGAGCTTTTCCAGACAATAGGCTGGACCGGGGTGATGATTGCGATGGCCATAGAAAGTGCGTGCATCCCCTTGCCCAGCGAGATTGTGATGCCTCTTGCCGGATGGATGTTAGTTCAAGCTCAAGGCCTTTCCTCTTGGCACACAGCCTGGGCTGGCCTCATAGGCGCTATAGGCTGTACCATTGGCTCCATTTTGACCTATTGGTTTGGAGCCAAAGGCGGGAGGCCCCTCCTCCTGCGGTACGGAAGGTACATCCTCATTTCCCCGCACGATATCCACTTGGCCGACAAGTGGTTTGAGAAGTATGGTGAGTCAACGGCTTTCTTTTCCAGGCTGATGCCTATCGTTCGGACCTTTATCTCTCTTCCTGCCGGTGTGGCCAGGATGAACTTTGCCCGCTTCGTGGTCCTTACCTTTATTGGCTCTTTCCTCTGGTGCTGGGCTTTGGCCTTCGCTGGCTACGTCTTCGGTGAACACTGGAGGGAAGTAAGGGAGATAATGCGCCCATTTGATATTCCGATAGCTCTTGCTTTACTGGCTTTGGTGGCTTGGTACATTTACCGCCACGTCAAGCGGTACAATGAGATGGGAAAAGAGTGAGATAGCACTTTTAATCCTCGCCTTAGCCCTGGCAACCCACCTTCTGTAAGGGGTGGGAGTGGAGGTGCCCCGCTCTCCCGAAGTTTCAAAATCGGGAGCAAGTTGCGAACCCTGGCAACCCCGCCCACAAGTGGGGTCCAAAACCCTGACGAACCCTCCGCAAACGGGGGTGAGAAGGGGGTCCAGTGGACTTTGCACCCACCCCCTACGAGGGGATAAAAATGGAGGCGAACGGCTACCTCTTTATCCTGCGGCCAAAAACAACCACTCCGCTGAAAAAATGGGAAGCCTTTCCGCTTAGGCAAAGATGAGGCGCTAAAGCGCCCCTCTCCGTCCTGGCGACCCGCGTTCCCGAACGGCTACCGGGGGAAGAGGGCGCTTCCAGCGCCCTTTGCAATCTCACG
>CAZPWR010000004.1:0-2881 GCA_964590555.1 uncultured Anaerolineae bacterium
CCTGCAAAGCCTTTGGGTCTCGCATGCCTGCTTGTAAGCGAAAGGTGCAAGTGAATTGGAAACCACTTGGGATGGCTTTGCGCTCTGGTTCGTTGCCCAACGAACGGGCGCCGAAAAAACAAGTAGGCAACACCTGGTCGGTTTTGCCTCAATTGACTGTAGCCGATGCTTAGGAAGTTTTGGTGACTTAACTGCACCACAACGGGCGAAGCATGGTCGGTACTGCCAAAGACCTGGCTTTCGTGCCGAAAGATTTCGTCGGGTCGGTCGCCTAAAACGCCGCCTAAAAGTGCCCGAAGCCAAAAGCGAAGCGCACCGCGTAAGGATGCAGCCCTAAGCTCAGGTTCGCCTCGTGGGTCCGAGCCACCGAGAAATAGTGGGGTCACAATTTCAATGTTTACTCTAATTTTCTGCCCTGAATGCTCTGCTTCCGATCCCACGATTTTCGCTCCATTCAATAATGGCTTCAGGACCGAGCCTATTTCCCGGCCCTGAAAAAATGCAACCCGGATGCGGGAAGCATCCTACTCTAACGTGGTATTCCTGCTCAAATAGTAATCCAATAGTTGAAAGTTTCAAGGGCTTTTGTGTATATTATATCCCAAGTTGCGGCAACAAGCAAAAGCGGAGGACTTTTGTTGGGACTTTCCAATTTCCCAGCGGGGTGGTCGCTTTCGGCCTTGGGGGAGAATGTGGGCATTTGCCTCGCTTCCGAAAAAGCGAAAAGCTTTGGGCTTATATAAAAAGGCCTCCCCGCCAGGAGGCAGAGAGGCCGTTACCGGAGGGGGCAGGTTACCTTGCTCCCAGTTCTTTGAGGACCGCAGGGATTATTTCCTTAACCTCGCCCACAAGGCCAAGGTCGGCTACTTTGAAGATGGGAGCAGTGGGGTCAGGATTTATGGCTACTATGCAGCGGGCATTGCGGATGCCATAGTAGTGCTGAATGGCACCAGATATCCCGCAGGCTACATACAGCTTGGGTTCAATCTGGTGGCCAGACATGCCAACTTGCCTTTCGGGCTCTATCAGGCCTTCGTCCACAGCACCGCGGGAGCCAGCAAGTTCCGCATTCAGAGCTTGCGCCAGTTTCTTGACAAGTTCCATCTCCTCCTGTCCTTTAACCCCACGCCCCACTGAAACTACCACTTTGGCCTTGTTCAAGCCCTTGGGGATGGTGAAGTCCGCTGGCCCTTTGACCTTAACCCTGGAAGAGGCCGGTTCCACTGAAATTGTCTGGACCTCCCCAGTGCGGTAGGAATCGTAGTAAGCAGGGCGGAAGTAGCCAGGAAGGAGGGTGACTATCTGCGGTTTAAGGCCTGGGTTGGCTAAGAGCCGGAAGTATTCCCCACCATACATCGGATGAGCACCTATGACAGTGCGGGTGGCTTCGTCCAGGGAGATTTCAGTGCAGTTGGCTATCAAGCCCGCACCAAGCTTCTGGGCAAGGTACGGTGCCAGTTCCCTCGCCGGAGCAATGGCCGGAGAAAGCACTATCTCCGGTTTCTGCTCTTGGATGAAATCGCCAAGGGCTTTGGCGTAAATTTCCAAGTCGTACTGGGAAAGGACAGGATTTTGCAGGATGTACACATAATCGGCACCATAGCCGATGAGTTTGCGAGCTTCTTCCTCTTCAACGGCGAAGGCCACGGCTTTGACATATGCTCCAAGGGAATCGGCAAGCTCACGCGCTTTGCCCAAGGCTTCCAAAGTAGAAGGGATGGGTTCGCCCTTTTCCATCCAGGCTACCACCAATATGTCCCGGTAAGCAACTTCCTCTAAGGCTTCACCCATCATGATTTCAAAATATTCCATGGCCCAAACCTCCTTTGGCTTTTCTTAGATAAGGTGCCTTTCCCTCAAGAAGCTGACCAGTTCCCTGGCTAAGTCCTCAGGGCTGCCACGGCTCACTCGGCCCCTTACTCTCTCCGGAGGGAAGGAGAGCCCGCGCTCTTCTACCGCTGGCTTCAAGTCCTCTTCGCTCAAGCCAAGGTCTGAGGCTTTCCAGATAGGCAGTTCCCACTGGTAGGAGTTCATGATACGGGCGCCATGAGGCAGGCGAGGGACATTGGCTCCAGGGGCAATGCACAGGACAGCCGGAAGTTCAACTTCCACCTCCAGGAATTTCTCATCCCAGCCCCTTATCACCCTCGCCTTCCCCTCTGAAACTTCCAGGATGCGGTAGACATCGTTTACGCAAGGGATGTCCAAAGCGGCAGCAAGCCTTGGCCCCAGTTGCCCTTGGCAAGTGTCGGCAGCCATGGCACCGGCGATTACGAGGTCAAAATCTCCAAGCTTCTGGATAGCCTTAGCCAAAGCTAAGGCGGCACCACGGAAGTCGGCCTTGGCCAAAAGTTCATCCGAAAGGAGGATGCCTTCATCGGCGCCACAGGCCCAGGCTTCCCTTATGGAGTCTTCTACCTCAGGGCCTCCTATGGATATTACCGTAACCTTCGCTCCCAGCTTGTCTTTGAGGGTAAGGGCTTCCTCCAAGGCGTTCCGGTCAGTCGGGTTTATGACAAGTTCCGCTTCTTCAAGCGCAACTTGTTGCCGCCTTGGGTCCACTTTTATTCCTCTGGGGTCTCTAAGCTGCTTTATTGGGACAATCACCCTCATAGGCTCCACTCCTTTCTACGGTCTTATCCTTACGCCAAGGTCACGGAAGAGGTTTTCGGCTATTACGATGCGCTGGATTTCGTTAGTTCCCTCGTAGATTTCGGCGATCTTGGCGTCACGATACATTAGCTCTACCACGAAGTCGCGGGAGTAGCCCATCGCGCCGTAAATCTGGAGGGCGATGTTCACGGCTTTAGAGGCCACTTCGGAGCCGTACATCTTGCACATGGCAGCGTAGCGGGTGAAGGGTTGCCTTGTATCCACAAGC
>CAZPWR010000005.1:0-6010 GCA_964590555.1 uncultured Anaerolineae bacterium
TTTGCCCCAGCTGGGGTTGAACACGGGGTGCAGAACCGAGGTGATGAGCCCTTGATTTTAGTGGCAATTTTCACACCTCCCTTGGTTTAGAGGGAAGCTATGGAGAAGAAGGTGAATGTAAAAGAAGCTGCTAACATTATAAAACAGCCCTTCACTCGCTACATCTTGGCCGATGTTGACGATTACAGGGCCTACCTGAGCCGCTTTGAAGGGGATTACGTCTTTCATCGCCACCCCCAGGATGAACTTTACCTGGTTATTGAGGGGGAAATGATCGTTGACTTGCCTGATGGTAGTTCCCTCACTTTAAGCGAGGGTGACCTTTGGGTGGCGAAAGCCAACCAGATCCACCGCACCCGGTCGGAAAAAGGCGCTTTGGTCCTCATGTTTAAGGCCAAGAACTTGCCATCGGAAATCCTAAACCCGAAGAAGCCATGAGGGAAATCAATGTCGCGATCGTCCAGATGAACGTTTTCCCCGGCAGGCCCGAGAAGAACATCGCTAGCGCTTCAGCGTTCTTGGAGGAGGCCTGCAAGAACGGGGCGCAAGTTGCCATACTCCCGGAACTCTGGCTTTCCGGTTACGTTCTGAACAGAGTCCAAGAATTCTCTTCCCCTCTTGGGGAGGGCTACTTCCGAGAGGTTGCTGAGCTTGCACGCAAACATTCCATTTACCTTATAGGCTCCACCTTGGAAGAAAAGGATGGCCGTTTCTACAACACCGCCACAATTTTCTCCCCCGAAGGCGAACTTATAGGGGCCTACCGAAAGATACACCTCTATGCCCCAATGGATGAGACCAAGTTCCTTTCCCCTGGAGATGAAACACCTGTTTTCTCCTTGCCCTGGGGCAAGACCGCCCTGGCCATCTGTTACGACCTGCGCTTTCCTGAGCTTTTCCGCCTCTACACCCTCAAAGGGGCTGAGGTTATCTTCATCCCGGCCCACTGGCCCGAAAAGAGGATAGCTCATTGGCGGCTTCTCCTGAGGGCAAGGGCTGTGGAAAACCAGCTCTTCGTGGTAGGATGCAATAGGACCAAGAACGAATTCGGTGGTTGGTCTGGGGCTTACAGCCCTTTAGGTGAACCAATAGTGGAAGGGGGAAAGGACGAAGAAGTGCTTTTGGCCACCTTGAACATGGAAGAAGTTTCCTGGCTCCGCGAGAAGTTCCCTGCCCTAAAAGACCGCCGCCCCGAGATATACGCGCTCCTTTAAAGCGCAAACCGGACGCCTCCCTTTTTAAGGAGGTGGCATATGGAAAATGCAAAGCAATTCATAACTTACACCCTTATCAACCTTATCCTGGTAGGGGCTGTTGTTTTCTTCTTGCGTAGGCCTCAGCCGGGAGCAATGGAGATTGTTCCTCCGCCACCAACTCCTACTCCATCCCCTTTGCGCGTTTACGTTTCGGGGGCTGTTCTCAAGCCCGACGTTTACTCCTTCCCTCCGGGAAGCATTGTAAAAGATGCCCTCATGGCTGCCGGAGGCCCTACTTCCGAGGCAGACTTGGATAGCATTAACCTCGCTATGCCCCTAAAGGATGGGATGCACGTTTTCATCCCGCGCAAAGGAGAAGCCACTCCCGCCGCTGCCTCAGTTCTCTCTAACCCAACCCGTTCGCCCCTAATTAACATCAACACTGCCTCCCAAGCCGAGCTGGAATCGCTCCCAGGGATAGGTCCATCCCTTGCCCGCCGGATAATTGAGTACAGGGAAACGCACGGCCCCTTCAGTTCCATTGAGGACATAAAGAAGGTGCCAGGCATAGGCGAAGCCCTATTTTCCCGCATAAAGGATTACATAACCGTGCGATGACTCTTGTCCTTCCGGCTTTGGCTTGGCTTTCAGGGATAGTATTGGCCTCAAAGGTGCAGCTTCCCATTCCCGCAACCCTGGCTGGGTTCGCTTTAGCGCTATTGCTTGCCCTTTGGCTTAAGGAAAAGCGCCTGGTCTTGCTTTCCGTCCTCTTTCTGGGGATGATTCGCCTTTACTTAGCTCGGCCGTCATTTGGCCCGAACCATCTGGCTTACTATAACGACCGCCCAGAGCCTGTGACCATTATAGGTTTGGTTTCAGATGCGCCTTTGGAAAAGGAGAAAGCCCTTCAGCTTCGGATTTCAGCCTCTTCCATAACCTTGGAAGGCAAGGAAATCCCCGTAAAGGGCGACCTTATTGCCCTTGTCCCCCTTTTGTCCGATTACCGGTACGGAGACATAGTGAAGGCTTCAGGGAAGTTGGAGACACCGCCCGCTTGGGAGGATTTTTCCTACCGAGATTATCTGGCCAGGAAAGGGGTGTTTTCAATCCTCAAAAAGCCTCAAGTGCGCATTCTGGAGCGAGGCCGGGGAAATCCCCTGAAGCATTTCCTCTTATCCCTACGGAAGAAAGCCCACAAAATCTTGCTCTCGGTTTACCCTGAGCCTGAGGCTTCCCTGCTGGCGGGGATACTTTTGGGCCTTGATAAGGGCATACCGAGCGAGGTGATGGAAAGCTTCCGGCGAACGGGTACAAGCCACATAATTGCTATCTCGGGTTTCAACATAGCCATCCTGGCCGGTTTTCTGGGAAGGTTCCTCTCAAGGTTCGGTAAGCGCAGAACTTGGCCGATAGTAATAGTGGTCTTGTTCCTCTACGCTTTCCTTGTAGGGGCAGACCCGCCTGTCCTCAGGGCTGCGGTGATGGGTTCACTTTACGTATTGGCCGAGGCGGTAGGTAGAGAAGCTTTTTCCCTGAACTCCCTGGCTTTTGCGGCCATAGCTCTAACAGCACTTAACCCAGAGACAATTTGGGATGTGGGCTTCCAGCTTTCCTTCGCCGCTACTTTAAGCCTTATCCTCTTTGTCCCTACGGTTGAGGAATGGCTTAGGAAACGGTTCCCTCTACCTCACGCTTGGGAAAATTTGGTTAAGGAGGCACTGATAGTAACCCTGGTTGTCCAAATTGCCACCCTTCCCTTAACTCTCCACTATTTCGGCCTTTTACCCCTTGCAGGGCCTTTAGCCAATTTTCTGATAATCCCAGCTCAGCCTGGAGTGATGATAGGAGGTGGCGTAGGGCTTTTGGTCGGCTTTTTATCCATCCCGTTGGGTAGAATTGCAGGAGTTGTAGGATGGGCTTACACAGCCTACACAATTAGGGTGGTGGAATTTTTAGCCGACTTTTCTTGGGCTGCAATCTCTCTGAAAGGTTGGGGTAAAGAAATTTCCTTGGCCTGCTCCATAGGCCTGGTCATCCTGCTTATCTTGGCCAAGGTTGGCCGAAGGCTCGGTGAAATTCTGGCCAGGCAATGGAAGTTTGGCGCAACCTTTACCTTTCTCAGTTCGCTGGCAATCCTGATTTGGTCTGGCGTCCTGCTCAGCCCCGACGGCAACCTCCACGTGGTTTTCTGCGATGTAGGACAAGGCGATGGCTTCTTTATCCTCACGCCAGCAGGCCACAAAATCCTGATAGACGGTGGGCCTCTCCCTTCCCGTTTCCTGGAGTGCGTGGGCAAGAGGCTGCCCTTTTGGGATCGCACAGTGGACCTGATTATCCTAACCCATCCCGATACGGACCACCTTACCGGGTTGGTCCCAGTAGTGGAAAGGTACGAAGTGAAAGCAGTTTTGGAGAGCGGGCTTGAGGGGGACTCTGAAGCATGGAAGAGGTGGGAGGAATTGCTGGAAACCCGCAGCATACCCCGCTACGAGGCCCGCAGAGGCACCCTCATCCGTTTCTCAGATGGCGTTTTCATCCAAATAGTCCATCCGGAAAACATCGCTTCCTGCCCAAACGATAATGCTTGTTCAGTAGTGGCGAGGCTGGTTTATGGGAAGGCTTCTTTCCTCTTCACAGGGGATATTGATGCGAACGTAGAATCGGAGCTGGTGAGGGAAGGGGTGGAACTTTCCAGCGCTGTCCTCAAGGTTTCGCATCATGGGGCAGGGAATGCAACCTCTCAGGCTTTCTTAGAGGCAGTAAAGCCGATGGTGGCGGTAATTTCAGTGGGGAAGGACAATCCTTTCAATCACCCGGCGAAAGCAGTTTTGGACAGGCTGAAAGGGGTAAATGTTCTGCGCACCGATTTGTGCGGGACGGTGGAAATTGTGAGCGATGGCCAGTTTATTTGGGTGAAATGAGGAACTAAAGCGGGGAGGCGGGCGTCTTTTTAGTTGGAGAACGGTTTAAGGAGGGAAATAGGATGAGGAAGCTTTTAGGTTTTTTGCTGGCAGCTTTGATTCTGGGAGGATGCGCTGCCCCAGGGTTCACTCCAACACCTGCGGAAGTTGGAATTCAGCCTTCGCCCACCCCAACTTTTCCCCAGAAAATAGAGGTCAAAATTCAACCTCGCTCTCCGCTGCCTACCCCAAGGGCCTCTCCTTGGCTCTATCCTGAAGAAGCCCTTTCCCGCGCTGTTAAAAGAGCCGTAGCTGACCTGGCCGGGCGGCTCGGCATTCCCGAGAGCGAAATAGAGGTGGTAAGTGCATCCTGGGAGGAGATGCCGATACAAGACGTTGAATGCGGCCGGCCGAAGGAAAAAATCACCCTTCCGGCCTTCGTGATGGGCATTGAAGTAGTGCTTATGGCTCAAGGTAAAACCTATGTTTACCGTGGGAGAGGGGAGATGGTTAAGCTCTGCACCCCAGAAGGGGAGCCCGAAAGCCTGGTCATCCGGAAGGTCAAGGAGCATTTCAAAGACTTCCCGCCAGAAGAAGTAAAGGTAATCTCGGTGGAAGAGGTGGTCTGGCCCGATACAAGCCTTGGGTGTCCGGAGCCGGGCATGTTCTATGCACAGGTGTTAGTCCCAGGCTACAGGATAATCCTGGAAGTTGGTGGGAAAAGGGTAGAGGTGCACACTGACCTCAAGGGGCGCGTGGTTATTTGCTCCCCCAAAGAGCGATGATTCCTTCAATGGCCAACTTTGCTGCGCACACCGCTGAGACGGATGACGGGTCATAGGGCGGCGCAAGCTCTACAATGTCCATAGCTACAACGTTGAACTCGCCCTTTAGCTTGCGGAAGATTTCAATTACATCCCAGTAACTTATCCCACCTGGCTCAGGGTTAGTCACCCCTGGGCATTGGGAAGGGTCCAATACATCCAAATCCAGGCTGAGGTAAATGGGCATCCCTTGTTCCAGGTAAGAGGTGAAATTCTGAACGGAGGCTAAAGAAACTTTGCCCATTTTTAGCAAATCAAATTCTCCGCCGTAAAAGGAGCGGGCTCCTACGAGAACTACTCTTGAAGCTATTTCTGAACACCTCTTGGTCACCGTGGCATGGCTTACTCTGAGGCCAAGGTATTCATCCCTGAGGTCGGAGTGGGCGTCAAGCACCAAGAGTTGTACCTCCCCGAAGGCAGAGCAAGCGGCTTTAAAGGCGGGCAAGGTTATCGTATGCTCCCCTCCGAGGACAAGGACTTTTTGGCCCCTGCGCAAGTAGCTAAAGACCGCTTTTTCAATTGAGGACAAAGCCTCGTCCAAGACTTGAGGGAGACCCAGATTCCCCGCATCCCCAACCCTGAGGTTAGCGAGGTCTTCCCCGAATATCGCTGAGAACGATTCAACCGAATCCGAAGCATACCTTATGGCATCCGGAGCGAGGGCAGGGCCTTTGCGCCACGTTTCAGTGGCTTCAAACGGTATTCCTAAGATTACTACATCGGCTTCTTCAGGGGGGAAATTGGCGGCGAGGAAACGCATCTTTCCCTCCTAAACGCGGCGCAATACAGGCATTGAGAGGAGGATTGCCAGGGAAAAAAGTAAGTTAACCCCAGCCCCAAAAGCCACTCCTGCCACTGGACCGAAGGCTTGGGCCATAGTCCCGGCCAGGAGTGAGCCGAAAGGAATCATCCCGAGGAACATGAAGGAGAAGAAGGCCATCACCCTACCCCTTAACTCATCGGGGACAACTGACTGGAGGATGGTGTTGCCCGTGGAATTCTGGGTCACAAACCCCAAGCCTACAAACACAAGGATGAGAAGGGAAAGGCGGTAGTTGGAGGAGAAAGAGAAGGTTAAAAGAGCGGCGGG
>CAZPWR010000006.1:0-6484 GCA_964590555.1 uncultured Anaerolineae bacterium
ACCCTGAAAGGTCACACGGACCGGGTATTAAGCGTGGCTTTTTCACCTGATGGCCAAACCTTGGCCTCGGGGTCCTGGGATAAAACAGTTATCCTTTGGGATGTTTCCACTGGAAGAAAACTTCGCACCCTGAAAGGTCACGCGGGCTGGGTATCAAGCGTGGCTTTTTCACCTGATGGCCAAACCTTAGCCTCGGGGTCCTTGGATGGAACTGTTATCCTCTGGGATGTTGCCACTGGGGGGAAAATCCGTACCTTAGAAGGCTACATGAGCATAATATATAGCATAGCCTTCTCTCCAGAGGGCCGAACCCTGAGCTTAGGGTCTTGGGATAAAAGGGTGATTCTTTGGGATGTTGCCAGCGGGAGAAAACTTCGCACTTTGGAAGGTCACACGGACTGGGTATGGGACGTGGCTTTCTCACCTGATGGCCAAACTTTGGCCTCGGGGTCCTTGGATAAAACAGTTATCCTTTGGGATGTTTCCACTGGGAGGAAACTTCGCACCTTGGAAGGTCACGAGGGCGAGGTATGGAGCGTGGCTTTCTCACCTGATGGCCAAACCTTGGCCTCAGGGTCCGAGGATGGAACTGTTATCCTTTGGGATTTAGCTGCTGGACAAAAACTCCAAACCTTGGAGGGTCATAGAGGCGGGGTGATGAGCGTAGCTTTTTCACCTGATGGCCGAACCTTGGCCTCGGGGTCCGCTGACGGAACTATTATCCTTTGGGGGGTCCGATAGGAGGGCTTGCGTTGCTGGGGAGGCTATTAATGAATTTTCTGGCAGGAGGAGCCTATGCGGTGTCCGAAATGTGGCCAAGAGAACCCATTGATGGCCCAATTTTGTGGGTTTTGCGGTGCTCCGTTAAGCGGTGCAGCTGTGCCTGGGGCCCCCTCCACTACCCCTTCGGCGATGGCTCCTGCTTATCCACCTCCTTTGCCCGCTTTCCTGCTGGAAATGCCTTCTCCATGGCAAGAGCGCTATGCCGTTGCTTACTCCTTAATCCGGACTGGCAGTTCCTTGCGAATCTTCGGTGCAATCCTCGGTGGCGGGTTCAGCTTACTCATGATGATTTCGGTCTCTCAGATAGCTGATGCCTTAAGGTTCCTTATTGGTTCTGCTGCAGGGGGTGTCATTTTTTGGCTTGTCCTGGTCAGCCTGGTCTGGGGAGGGGTGATAGGTGTAGGGCTTTACGCTCTGGGAACCTTTGTGCGGGCTTCTGGTTTCCAGTTGGCTACATTGCTAAACTTAGAGGTCCGGAGCGTTCCCGATGAATCTCTTCCAGCGGACCAAAAGGAGCAGATACTGAAAGCAGCTGCCCGTCTCGGCCAAGCTTAGGCGTGCTTTTTGGGGCGGAGATATGAGTTATGCAATGTAAAAATTGTGGTGCCGTAAATCCGGCCGGTGCTCGCTTTTGCGGCTTTTGCGGTGCACCCATCCCAGCTCCTACCCGTGCCCGCTTCCTTAACCCATTGCCTATAGCCATTGGTATCTTTGCTTTTGCCGCCCTGGTTGTCTTGGCTATTCTCGTATCTCCTCTGCTCTTTAAGCTATCTAAACCTCCTGTAATCGTTCCCGAAAATGCTTCCCAAGTCGTTCCTGTCACTACCTTCAGCGAAAGTTGGCTCACGCGTATTGCTTTCTCTCCCGATAGCCGCACTTTAGCCGTAGCCACTTCCCTTGGTATTAACCTTTATGACCCTACTACTGGACAACGACTCCGCACCTTTACAGGCCACAAGGGCCAGGTAAATAGCGTGGCCTTCTCTCCCAATGGCCTGACTTTAGCCTCAGGGTCTGAGGATAATACTGTTATTCTTCGGGACGTTTCCACGGGACAGCTAATCTGTACTTTGGGACGCCACAAGGGTTGGGTGAACAGCGTGGCTTTCTCCCCCGATGGGAAGGTCTTGGCCTCGGGCTCTTCGGATAAAACGGTCATCCTTTGGGATGTCTCCGCATGCCGACGAATCCAAACATTGGAAGGCCACACAGGTGGGGTGGAAAGCGTTGTTTTCTCTCCCGATGGTCGCACCTTGGCTTCGGGGTCTTGGGATATGAGCGTTATCCTCTGGGATGTTTCCACGGGCCGGCAAATTAGAACTTTAAAGGGCCACAAGTACTGGGTGTTGAGTGTGGCTTTCTCACCTAATGGGAAGACTCTGGCCTCGGGGTCTTGGGATAAGGCTATAATCCTCTGGGATGTATCCACAGGCCAGCGAGTCAGAACCTTAGAAGGCCATGCCGGCCGGGTTTTGAGTGTAGCCTTCTCTCCTGGTGGGCGTATCTTGGCTTCAGGGTCTGAGGATAGCACCGTTATCCTTTGGGATGCTTCCACGGGCCAGCAAATCCGAACTTTAGAAGGCCACGCAGGGTGGGTGAATAGCGTGGTCTTTTCTCCCGATGGGCGGGCTCTGGCTTCAGGCTCTTCTGATGGCACCGTTATCCTGTGGGGGGTGCGATAGGAATATAAACCTTGGCTGGTTCTGGATTTGCTTTCTAAGGGATTGGAGGTAAGAGCTATGCGTTGTCCGAACTGCGGTGCTGTGAATCCGTCAGGTGCACGCTTTTGCGGAAGTTGTGGTAATCCTCTTCCAGTGCCTCGCCGTCGTTTCCTCTTTTTGTTTGCTGTCCTTGCCTTTGCCGTCTTTGTTGTTTTGGGGGTTCTCGTTTTTGCCTTCTTACCTACTTCTCCTTCCAGGCCTACTCCTTTGGTTTCTCCTACGGTGCCTTTTACTCCTGAAGTTACTCCTACTTTACAAGCCACTCCTTTGGCTCCCCCCGTTCGCATTGCTTCTCCCACTCCTCCTCCCATCGTTCCTGAAACTGTTTCCCGAATTGTTCCAGTTGCCACCTTTGGCAAAGGTTCGCCCAGGTACATTGCCTTCTCTCCCGACGGCCGCGCTCTGGCCGTTGCCACCTCCTTTGGTATTGACCTTTATGACCCTACTACGGGACAGCAATTCCGCACCTTTAGAGGCCACAGGGGCTCAGTAACAAGTTTGGCTTTTTCTCCCGATGGCCGCCTCCTGGCTTCAGGAGCTTGGGACAATTCCGTAATTATCTGGGATGTTGCTACCGGCCGAAAGCTTCACACTTTGGAAGGCCATGCGGACTGGGTAGATAGCGTGGCATTTTCTCCCGACGGCCGAACTTTAGCCTCAAGCTCTCGTGACCGTACCGTCATCCTTTGGGATGTTGCCACCGGCTGGCAGATTCGCACCTTAGAAAGTTACGACACAGCATATAGCGTGGCTTTTTCCTCCGATGGCCGCTTTTTAGCTTCGGGCTTACATCATCGTGCCGTAATCCTTTGGGATGCTTTTACCGGGCAACAGCTTCGCATCTTAGAAGGCCACAGGGACCCGGTGTATAGTGTGGCCTTTTCCCCCCTCGGCTGGCTCTTGGCTTCGGGGTCCTGGGATAGCACCGTTATCCTTTGGGATGTTTCCACAGGTCGGCAAATACACGTTTTGGAAGGCCATATGGGTCCGGTAAGTAGCGTGGCCTTCTCCCCTGATGGCCGAACCTTAGCCTCGGGCTCTGCGGATAAGACTGTAGTGCTCTGGGATGCCGCCACAGGTCGGAAACTCCGCACCTTGGAAGGCCACGCGGGCTGGGTAAGTAGCGTAGCTTTTTCCCCCGATGGCAAGATATTGGCATCAGGGGCCGACGATGATACGATTATCCTCTGGGATGTAACTACTGGTCAAATGCTTAGCACCATTGAAAGTCGCATGAATCCGGTGTATAGCCTAACGTTTTCCCCTGATGGACAGAGCTTAGCTTTAGGGTCCAAGGCTACTTTAATCCTCTGGAATATTGCCACTGGGCAAATTCAAACTTTGGAAGGTCACACAGGCGAAGTATGGAGTGTAGCCTTTTCCCCTGATGGACGGAGGTTGGCATCAGGGTCCTGGGATAAGGCTGTAATCCTTTGGGATGTTCCTACGGGCCGACAACTCCGTACCATGCAAGCTCACACAGATTTAGTGCAGAGTGTAGCTTTTTCTCCTGACGGCCAAACTTTGGCCTCAGCATCCTGGGATAGAACAGTTATAATTTGGGATGTTGCCACCGGTCAGAAACTTCGCACCTTAGAAGGGCACACGGATGCAGTGTACAGCGTAGCTTTTTCTCCTGACGGTAAGATTCTGGCGTCTGGGTCAGGCGATGGTGTAGTTATCCTTTGGGATGTGTCGACTGGCCAAATGCTTCGCACCATGAAAGATAGCATGCGTGAGGTATATAGCTTGGCATTCTCACCGGATGGGCGTATTTTAGCCTCAGTGGCTTGGTTTGATATAAATCTTTGGGATGTTTCCACAGGGCAAAAGCTCCGCACACTGGAAGGTCACACGGAAGCTGTGCTTAGTATAGCTTTTTCACCCGATGGTCAGATTTTAGCCTCCGGATCCGCAGATAAAACCATTGGCCTTTGGGAAGTCGCCACCGGCCAAAGACTACGTGTACTGGAAGGTCACACAGACATAGTAAACAGTGTGGCTTTCTCTTCTAACGGTCGTCCCTTGGCTTCAGGTTCCAATGATTGTACTGTAATCCTTTGGGACATTCCCGCCGTACAAAATTTCCGCACCCTGTAGGGCCATGCGCGCTGGGTAACGAGCGTAGCTTTCTCTCCTGACGGCCGCACTTTGGCTTCAGGTTCTGGGGATAAAACCGTTATACTTTGGGATGTTGCTACCGGTCAGAGCCTCCGTAGCCTGGAAGGCCATACGGATACAGTGGGTAGCGTAGCTTTTTCCCCAGATGGCCAGACCCTGGCATCGGGTTCCGAAGATGGGACAATAATTCTTTGGGACGTTACGACCGGCCAATCGTTTCTCACCCTAAAAGGCCATACAGGCCCGGTACGTAGCTTAGCTTTTTCCCCCGACGGTCAGACCTTGGCCTCAGGGTCTGAGGATAAAACTGTTATCCTTTGGGATATCTCTTCCGGTAGGAAAATCTACGTACTTAGTCACAAAAACCCAGTTTATAGCGTGGCCTTTTCTCCCGACGGCCGTACCTTGGCTTCAGCTTCTAAGGATGATATTGTAACCATTTGGGACGTCTCTACCGGACAACCTCGCACCTCAGTAAATAACATGGGCGAGATATTAGCATTTTCTCCCGATGGAAATGCTTTAGCATTGGCCTCTGGGGCCACCGTGTTCCTTTGGGATATCGCTACTGGACAAAAAATCCGCATTTTCAGAGGCCACATGAACTGGGTATATAGCGTAGCCTTCTCCCCCGACGGCCGTATCTTAGCCTCGGGGTCTGCGGATAGGACTATTATCCTATGGGATTTGGTCACTGGGCAAAGACTTCGCACTTTGGAAAGTCTCACAGGTGAAGTGTACAGCGTGGCTTTCTCCCCTGATGGCCGTACTCTTGCCTCAGGCTCGGAGGATGGCACCGTTATACTTTGGGAAATTCAATGAGTACGCTAATTTCGTCAGAATGAGTGCCATCATTTGTTTGCTTTTCCCTGCGCTGTGAAGGCACAAACCTATGAGTGACGAAGGACTCTCTCACTCAATAAGAAAGGCCGGCAAGCTGTAAGCGCTGCTGGGTCCCCTCTCCCAAGGCTTTTCAGTTTTTAGCAGGGTGGTTGCTTTTGGTCGCAGGATAAGGCGGAGAGCGTAAGGCAACTATGCGCGGTTATCCTACCGTGCCGGGGCTGACTGGAGGCGCAAGCTCATGGAGCTGCCCAAGTTTGGGAAACTGTAAAGCTTTACTACTTTTTGGGCCGACTAAAGCCGTCCTCTTTAGGCCTTCGGCCAAAAGTCGGCCTCCACCGACATTAGCAGTTTCAGCGTCGGCAGGGGCCGAAGCCTGGTACTACGTGTGCCCAAGAAAGCCAATTTCCAATCGGCGAAATCAAGCCTGATAAAATCGGGGCACACTCGCCTTTTGTGTTAAGGCTTTCTAGTTTTTTCCGGTGGTGGGCCGATGGGCGAACTCAAGCCTCGGTCAACCCTGGCACTTAGGGCCCGAAGGCCATCAATGGCTCCACTTCCTCAATAGCTTCAACATCTCAAAAACTGGGAAGTGTAATGGGCCAATAGATCGTTACCAACCTCTTTATCACAAGATAAAATCAAATCAGCGCTAATACGGTCCAAAATGATTGGTAGGAAGAGAGCAATGGCCTCATCCCTATTAAGCACAGCCAAGGGAGGTTTTCCGCAAAACGTTGTAAACGTATACCCACATAGCTGAAAGCGCCAAGAACTCCTCCTCGCTTTTGGCAAGCAATAGAACTCCTCATCATCCGTACGATGGCTCCTCTTCCTCCCCTTAGGATAGCGCTTAAGAGCACCTCCAAGAGGAGCCAAGAACTGGTTAGTCCACTCCTCCACCCTCTTAGGATTATCTCCACCAAATGGAAAATAACGGCCCCTTCAATGGACAATAAAACAAGGAGCAAAAAGGCAAGGCCACAAGTGCTGTCTAAACTATGGCTGTCCATTGGTAT
>CAZPWR010000007.1:0-2043 GCA_964590555.1 uncultured Anaerolineae bacterium
CAAGGCTAAGCAGTATAGGTCAAGCGGATGGCCCTTTTCCCGCCAACGCAGCCCGCAGAGGAGGCTGGCTACAAGGAAGAGGGAAACGATGTTGGTGACGAAAATCCCTTGCCGGCTCCAGAAAACAAATGAAGGGCTAAAAGCCAGCAAAAGGGCCGCCCCAAACCCCGCCAAAGGCCCCCCAAGCTTCCGAGCCAGGGTCCAGGTGAGGAAAATCGTGCCAGTGCCTACGCAGAGGGTGAAGAGCCGCAACGCCTCCACCCTTATCCCGAAAGCACCGAGGAAAGGGGTCACCAAGAAAACGTTCAAGGCACCGATGTAATCCTGAACCATGAGGGGGATGCCTACGGAACCGACTCGGATTTGAGCGTTTCGGAAGGCGGTAAGGGGAAGCCCTCGGAGGAATTCCATAGCGTTCAGGCCTGCCTCCCTGGCTTCATCGTAGTGGAGGCCTGGAAGGTTCAGGTTCCACAAGCCCAGAATTAAGAAGATGAGAAGGGCAATTGAAAGCCCTGCTCGGTCAAAGCGTTCGCTCACGGCTTCGCCTCAAACTCCACTGCTTGGCCAAACGGTTCCAAAGAAGGCCATCGGTACAACCCCGCCCTAAGGCGCAAGGGGGAAGCAAGCCCCACTTCAAGCCAGTGGACATCTTCCAGAACTTGGCCTGGCTTCCACAAGGACGAAGGGTAGAAAACTCCTCCTGGCCGGTGGTCGCTGCCGGCCACTCGCTCCCCTCCAGAGCCTAAGAGGTGAACGTAACTGTGCAAATCTTCCCCCAAGGGTGAAAGGACTCTCCAGTAGAGGGTTACCTCCACCCCCCTGCCCTTTTCCCTCAGCTTGTATCCGGCCAGGATGAGGGAATCTGAAACCTTGAGGTTCAGAGGGGTAGAACCCTCCTCGCTAACCTTTCCTTCCACCTTCCAGAGGCCGTTCCACTCCTGAACCCTGTAAGCCACCTCAAGGCCCTCCATTGGCTTTATAGTGAAGACCTGCCGACCGGAAGCCAAGGCCCGGTCCAAAACAAGCCCGATATCGCTGAGCTCAGGGACTATGAGCGGGTAAAGTGGTATCAGGTCCGGCCTTTTCTTCTCCACAAGCTGGTAGTAGTAAAGGGGTGTGAGTTCATCCCGATCGTTGCTCACAAGGATAGCTCCCTCGGGCAAAGGGAGGTTCAGGATGTAGCTCCACCTTTCGGCTATTGGCGTTCTGTGGGCCTGTCGCAGGGCTTGGAAGTTCTGAACCATCAAGGCTACTGGGAGGAGCAGGAGAATTGAGGCTTTGCCCCCGAGCCTATCGGCGAATTCATGCACCCCGCACGAAACCCAAAAGGCAAAGACCAGGTAAGCTGGGATGTAAAGAAAGCGGATGTCGCCTATGAGGTAAGCGAGGTTGAAGGCCACTTGGCTTGCGAACCCTACGCCTGTCAGGGCCAGAATATCCCAGCGGCGCCGGAGGATAAGCCCCATAAAACCAATTGCTCCCAAAGCCACCCCTCCCCAGCCGAACTCTTCCCCAAGCCAACGCAGTGCCTCAACGGCCCTCTCAACCCCAACGGCCTCCCAGTTGACCAGCCCACCGAACCTCTTGGCCAGGATGAAGTCAATGAAATCTCTGAAGGAATTGCCATAGAGGATAAGGGTGTCATCGGGGCTGAGTTGGACCTTGAGGTAAGGCAAGGAAGGCGCCCGCAGCGGGATGATGAGGTAGAGGAGAAGTGGGGCTAAGAAAAGGGCTAACGCTGCCCAAAGCGAACCCCACGGCCTCCGGCCTTTGACCAAGTAGAAGGCTACAGCTCCGGGGAGGAAGAAGAGGAAACTGCGGTGATGGGCCAATCCAAGCCCGGTGATGAAGGCTAATGCGGTTAAATCCAGGCCTTTGAGGACAGCCCAGAGGAAAACGGCGATTAGGAAAGCGTTTAAGGTGTAAACTTCAGCGATGGTGGCTTGGCTCCAGAAGGTGCGGGAGAAGGCGAAAGCCAAGGCTCCGACAAGGGGCGGCCACCACTTTGTTCCGATAGCCTCTAAGCCGAGCAAGGCTAAAAGT
>CAZPWR010000008.1:0-4589 GCA_964590555.1 uncultured Anaerolineae bacterium
TTTCACCCAGCGAACTGGAATACGGTGCAATTTTGGTGCGTAAAGAGACGCTCCCGCCTAAAGAACCCGAAGTGGTAATTTATGTAGATGAAGGCATCACAACTGTCCAGGAGTCTCAAAAAATTACAGTAGAACCTTCTCGGTCCCGTGAGGCCTCTTACCATCTTAGAGTCCGAATACCTTGGGATAAACTTCCCGATTTCATGCGGGGCGTGCTAAGGCCATTGCACGAAAAAGGCGCGAGCATTGGGTTAGAAATTAAGGTTGAAGCCAGGGCCAGGGAGCCCTTTGAGAAAAACACGCTTAACACTGTGAGGGAGACTTTGATGCAAATCAACGCTCAAATCTTGGAGGAAAAACAAGGGTGAAAGCCTTAGTAACCGGCGCTACAGGCTTTATAGGAAGCCACCTGGTGGAAAGGCTCCTGCGAGAGGGCTTCAGGGTCAGGGGCATGACCACAAGCCCAATCAAGGCCCAGGAACTGGAAAGGAAAGGGGTTGAGCCTTTCGTGGGCGACCTAAGGGATTACAATGCGGTGAGGGAGGCAGTAAGAGGGGTGGATTTGGTCTTCCACCTCGGCGCCATCATGAGCGATTGGGGGCCTTGGAAGCTCTTCTACGAGGTCAATGTCCTCGGGACAGCCAATGTGTTCAAGGCCGCTTTGGAGGAGAAGGTTGAGAGGGTAATTTACACTTCCTCCGTAGCCGCCACAGGCCTTGAGGATTACCCCGGCCTGAAAGATGAGAGCTTCCCCCTCACTTCAAGCTCCCACCCCTATTGCCGCTCCAAAGCCGAGGCTGAAAAGGTGGCTCAGGAGTTCATCGCCAAAGGCTTGCCTTTGGTAATCCTTAGGCCGGTCTATGTCTATGGCCCAAGGGAGAGGAACGTCGGGGTTTATACCGTGGCTAAGCTCTTAAAAGTGGGCTTCCGCCTCCTTCCGGGCGACGGCCAGAATTACCATCACCGCATCTACGTTAAGGACTTGGAGGAAGGGATAATGCTGGCCGCTACCCGCAAGGAAGCGATAGGCCAAACCTACATCCTCGGCGGGCCCTTGCGGAAAGCTTGCGAGTTCTGGGGAACTCTGGCTTGCCTCATGGGCACATCCATAATCTGGGCGCCAATCCCGGTGGGGTGGGCCTTCGCCCTCCCGTTTGAAATTGCCTACAGGCTCCTCCCCCTTAAGGGCCCTCCACTCATAAGCTTCTTCCGGATAAGAGTCCTCGCCAACAACAATGCTTGGGATTGCTCCAAAGCTCAGGGGGAGCTTGGCTTTACCCCCCGCACCGATATTGAAGAAGGGCTCAGGGAAACGCTCAATTGGTGGAAGGAGCATGGCTGGCTATAGAGGCCGCTTAGCCCTCCTTATGAAAGCTGGTATATCAACATTGTCCTCTGGAAGCGGGCGCTCCGGAATTGGGAATTTTATCACCCGCGGCTTCTCCGCAGGCTTAATAGCTTCGGCTCCGGGCCTTTGGAATCCAGCAGCAATGATTGTTACCTGAACCTCATCCCCGATTTCCGGGTCCAGCATGACTCCGAAGAAAATCTCAGCCTCCGGATGGACTTTGCTTCTTACCAGCTCCGCCGCCTCACGCACTCCGGGTAGGGATAGGTCAGGGCCGCCTGTGAAGTTGAGGAGAACAGCCTTGGCCCCGTCTATGCTAACATCCAGAAGCTTATTGTTTATAGCCGTTTGAACGGCCTTAACCGGGGCGTCCTCCCCAGAAGCTCGGCCAATCGCCATGAGGGCATTGCCCCCATCCTTCATTACCTTCTTGACATCAGCAAAGTCCAAGTTTATCAGCCCAGGCTTGACGATTAGCTCGGACACTCCCTGGACAGCCTGGCGCAGGACATCGTCGGCCAAGGCGAAGGCTTCTCGGAGGGAAACCTTCTTATCGGCTACTTCCAGAAGGCGGTCATTGGGGATTACGATGAGGGTGTCCACCGCTTTCTCCAGCTCCTCTATCCCTTTCTGGGCTATGACTGCCCTCTTAGCGCCTTCAAAGGAGAAAGGCCTGGTGACTACTGCTACCGTTAGGATGTCTGCCTCTTTGGCCAGCCTACCGATGACTGGCGCAGCGCCTGTTCCGGTCCCGCCGCCCATCCCAGCAGTGATGAACACCATGTTGGCCCCTTCCAGTATCTGGGAAAGCTCCTCAATTGATTCTTCCGCTGCCTTGCGACCTATCTCGGGGTCTCCACCTGCCCCAAGCCCCTTGGTCAGCTTCTCCCCTATCTGAACCCGAGTAGGGGCTTTGGATAGGAGTAGGACCTGGTTGTCGGTGTTGACGGCTATGAACTCAACCCCTGTAATGCCATATTCTATCATGCGGTTCACGGCATTGCAGCCGCCCCCACCGATCCCTATAACTTTTATTCGGGCGAAGTTCTCCCTCGTTTCCACAAATCCCTCCATAGGCCTCTCTCCTTTAGTAAGGTAGAAGGGTCCTGAACCATTCAATGACCCTTTCTTTCCAAGATTTTGAAGTCATTTTGCCCTTGAGGATTTTCTGGCGGATGGGCCAGAGCAAAAGCCCCACCGCTGTAGCATAAACGGGGCTCTCCAACTTCTCCACAAGCCCCTGGACACCCGATGGCCTTCCCACCCTCACGGGCATCTCCAGGTACCGTCTCCCCAGCTCATCAATCCTTTTAATCTCAGCCGTCCCCCCGCAGAGGACGAGGCCAGCCGGTAGAAGGCCAGCGTAACCGCTTTTCTGCGCCTCCCGGTAGAGGTAATCAAACATCTCTTCCACCCTGGCCTGGATTATCTCAGCCATGAAGCGGCGGGAGAGAACTTGCTTTTTATCGCTTCCGAACACCGTTGCCTCCACCCCCTCATCCTCCCCTACCTCTTCGGCCAGGGCGCATCCGTACTTCTTCTTAATCTCCTCCGCCGAGGAGAAAGGCATGCGGAGGCCGAAAGCTATATCGCTTGTAATCATGTTCCCGCCAAGCTCCAGGGAGCTGGTGTAAAGGAGGCTCCCATCCATGTATATGGCGATGTCGGTAGTGCCCCCGCCAATGTCGGCCAAGATAACCCCCATTTCCTTTTCGGCTTCGGTCAAAACGGCCTCCCCTGAGGCCAAGGCGGCCAAGATGAACCTTTCAGGCTCAATCCCCACTTCCTTGAGGCATTTCCTGAGGTTGTTAAGGGCCGAGCTTGAGACAGTCACCATGAGGACTTCAGCCTCAAGCCTTGAACCTTCCATCCCGATGGGGTCCTGAATCCCAGGCTGGCCATCTACGATGAAATGGCGAGGGATTACGTGGATTATCTCCTGGGTGTAAGGGATGGAGACAGCGCTGGCTGCTTCTACCACCCTCGCCACATCTTCCGCCGTTATCCCCCCGGAATGGCGGCGGACAGCTATCATCCCCCGGCTGGTCATGGAAAAGACATGCGAACCGGTGATGCTAACGTAGGCCCGGGAGACCGTGAGCCCCGCCAGCTTCTCCGCTTGTTCTACCGATTCCATTACCGATTGAGCCAGCTGGGAAATATTAACCACACTGCCCTTCCTCATACCCCTGGAAGGGGCATTCCCGAACCCTATCACCTGAACGAGAGCCCCTTCCTCCTCTTCTTCCACCTCTGCTATGAGGGTGCAAACCTTCGTTGTCCCAACGTCAATGGCAGTGATAAGCCTGGCCAAGTTTCTCCCCCCACTCAGTGCGAATAAATCCTGTAAACTGGCGCATCAGGCGCGCGCACATCTATATAAGCTGGCTTTAAACCTTCGGCTTCAAGGTGACCCCAAACGTAACGATAGGCTTCAAGGCGAGTTTTCATAAGGTATGAAGTCAGGCCAAGGTAGACCGGGAAGCCGCCTTTGGCCATGAGGATGAACCCCTCATCGGGGTGATAGTGTAGTTCCCCCTCTTTTTCTACCCCGAGCTCTTTAAGTTTTAAGGCAACCTTAAGGACAACTGAGGAAAGCTTCTGGCCCGGCTTTATGTTCCCACCGGAATCATCAAACAGGCGGAAGAGGCCGAGTTGCCTTCCCCTGTTCTCCATCAGGATACCATCCTTGTCCACCAAGAAGGATTTACCCCCGCTTATAAGCTCCATCACCGGCTCCCTTTCCTCCACCGCTACCACTACCATGGGCGGGAAACGGACTGATACCGAGGCTTCCCTAACTTCCACTATACCTTCCAGCTTTTTCTGGCACTC
Organism: uncultured Anaerolineae bacterium; assembly: GCA_964590555.1. GTDB lineage: Bacteria > Chloroflexota > Anaerolineae > SpSt-600 > SpSt-600 > SpSt-600. Next base: position 4,184 of record CAZPWR010000008.1, read on the forward strand.
CCTTGAATTAATGAAGAAAACATGGTAGTATTCAAGCCCGCATAGGGCCTTGACCACATCAGGGTTTACCACCCTCCCACCTTTTACCACCACCGGGTAATCGTAAAACTCCCAAGCAAGGCCGGAGTAGAGGAAGAAAGCCAATATTAAAACCACAACCCCCAGCGCTGCCCACTGAGCTGGAAGAAAGCTCCTGAGCCTCGTCGGAGCCAAAGTTATTGGCCGGACAAGGCTTCGGTAAAGGAAACCCCTCCGGCGTCTCCTACTTGAACGGCGAACCCTCATTCCTCCTCTTCCGGAGTGTAAGAGGTCTTGCAGCGACTCTTGTCCTCAAACCTCTCCAAAGCCAGCTCAATTAGCCTATCCAAAAGCTCAGGGTAAGGAATCCCGCTGGCCTCCCACATCT
>CAZPWR010000009.1:0-3769 GCA_964590555.1 uncultured Anaerolineae bacterium
AGCCGATATCCCCGTGCTTAAGAGCACAGCGTTGAGTTTGAGCACAAATCCGAGAGAAGGGGGCTTTTCCGCCACCGACCAAGACTTCATCCTGGGGATGGCCAAAGCAAGCCATGGGGTCCAGAGCAAGGCCACAGCCACCAAGGCCAGAGCTGATCGGGCCAGGACCCTGCGCTGGTTAAAGGCTTTGAGCACTGCGGGTATAGCGCATACGGGTATGAGAAAGACGGCTGAGTAAAGGGTATAGAGGGCAGCGGAACAGGATAGGATTAACCCAGCCCAGGACTTCGGGGAGTCCGTGGATGCGGCTTTCAAGGCAAAGTAGGCGGAGAGGGTGAAGAATAGAGCTGCGGGAACGTACATCCCCATTTCCTGAGACCACCAGATGTGGAAAGGGGAAAGCGCCAGGAGCCATATAGCCAAAACCCCGGCGGTAGGTCCAGCGAGCTTTCGGGTAAGAGGGAAAACAGCGGCTACTGTCAAGACGGCCATGATTACGGTGAGGTAGCGGGCGGGGAATTCCGCTTCACCGGCAACCCTTATCCACAGCCAGAGGAGCCAGAAATAAAGGGGAGGATGGACATCGCCTGCGGTCCAGAGGGTGGTTTCAAGCCAACCTTTCCTAACAGCCCATACGGCAAGCCCCTCATCCCACCAGACATTCTTATCCCCAAGGGAATGAACCCTGAGGAAGAAAGCAAGCAGGATTCCGGCCAGGGCCAAAAGCTTAAGGGCTCGCATTCTCCACCATCACCACTCGCATTATACCTCTCAAATCTGGGAAAGAAGAAATTTGGGCATTGGGGAAAGCTTTGCGGGCCAGCGCTTTGACCTTGCGGGCCTGTCCTGGCCCCACTTCTAAGAACATAGCTCCGCCCCTTTGGAGGTATGATGGGGCTTGTAGCAAGAGTTTCCGGATGATAGCCAAGCCATCTGGCCCGCCATCCAAGGCCTCTCGCGGCTCCCAGCGGAGTTCAGGGGCAAGCTTTTCCAGTTGGGCTGAAGGGATATAGGGGAGATTGGCCACGATTAAATCCACTGGTTCTTCAAGAGCTGAGAGCAAATCGCTCAAGACAAACACAATGCGCTTTTCCACTTGGTTGAGCGAGGCATTTTCTCGGGCAAGCTCCAAGGCTTGAGGGGAAGAATCCAGCCCGTAGATTAGCGCTTTTTCCCCGAGGTGCAAAGCGAGGGCAATGGCCACAGCCCCGCTCCCGGTCCCGACATCGGCTATGGTTAAAGAAGGCAGATTGCGAGCCCACTCCAAGGCTTTCTCCACCAAGAGCTCAGTCTCGGGCCTTGGGATAAGTGCTCGCTGGTCAATCTTCAGAGGGATGCCGTAGAACTCAATCTGGCCCAGGATGTAAGGGAGGGGTTCCCTCTTGGCCCTTCTCTCCAGCAAGCTGAAGAAGAGGCGTTCTTCCTCCTCCTCCACTTGGGCCTCGGGGTGAGCCAGAACCCACTCCTTCCTTTTCCCCAAGGCGTGGGAGAGGATGAGCACACTTTCAAGCCAAAATTCAGGGCAACCCGCTTTATTTAACCGCTCAGCCCCATGCGCAAGGAGCTCTCCTACCTTCATGATTCTTTTATACCCTTGGAATGGCGAAGGCGCAACAAAAACCTAAACCACGTGAGCCCTTGTGCATTTTGGCCCAAACATTAAATTTGATGAGCTCTGGAAATTATCCTATAATGTTAGCGAGGCTTGGGTTTAGATTTCCCAGTCGCAGATTTTAATTTAGGAAGTAAAAATGCCTGCCTGTGCTAAATGTGGGAACATTAAATCAATTGAACGGTATTTTTGTAAAAAGTGCCGATTTCACTTGTGCGAGCGCCGCCTTCTGGTGCCCTGTATGTCAGAGCAGTGAGCACTTGGCTTAATGCACCTATAGCGGGAAGGAAGGACTCTTGGCAGGAGCTACCTCCTGAATGTGCTGGCCTCCTTTGAGGAAGAGTTTAACCGTTACTTCTGCTGGCCCTTTCTGAAAGAGCAAAACCTGACGGTGCGCAAAGGGGTGACCTCCGCCACCGGGCGTGTCGGCCGTTGGTTCTAAAGCCGGAGTGAGCCGGAAGGCGCTCTCAGGTGATAAGAGGTGAATTCCAAACCATCACAAAGTAGGAGGTGGGCGATGTCTACTCAACGGCCATTTGATCCTGAAAAGTTGAAACTGCAAGAAGTTGGGGCTAGTGGGGGCGACCGCTTGATGGTCGGCGAATTGCTCATTGATTTTCGTAGTAGACGGGTATGGCGGGGGGAGGAACTTCACCTGACGAAGCTTGAGTTTGACTTATTGGCCTATCTGGCCAGGAATGCAGAGAGAGTGGTGGGGTGTGATGAGTTGTTGGAGGAAGTATGGGGATATGAAGCCGATGAGAGAAGCTATAGCTTAGTGCGGATGTGTGTTAGCCGGTTAAAGAGGAAGATAGGCGATGTGCCTGGTGGGCCTCAATACATCGTGTGCGTGAGGGGGGTGGGATACAGGTTAGGGGAGCCAGAGTGAGGCAAGGATTAAGGTTCCAAACACAGAGGGGAGCGCTTGTCGGGAAGGCAAGCCCCTTTTCAGTGATTCATGGTATAATAATTATAGCTTTGAGTGGTTAGGCTTTTAGTTTGTAGAGGACGAGTGCTGTAGTAATGCACACCCTGGATACTGGCAATACCCTGTTGACCGTGGCCATTCCGGCTGAGAAGGAGGCCCTTATCTACTACGAACTGGCAAACCTCTGGCTGAGAGGAATTCGGAAGGGAAAGGGTACAAAAGCCTGTACAAGAGCCAGGCAATGCTATTGGCAATTGAAGGCAAGGAGGTAAAACTGATCTCGCTCAGCATAAATGGGCGTCCACCTCGAAAAGTGGGAATTGTTCCCCTCAGCGTTCCCCCTTGCGGCGGATGCGTTAGCATCTTTGGGCCATGGGAGTATGATTCAGCCTACTGCACTTCTTGGGATGGAGGGTGTTTGATAAGGTGTGGTTCGGGGCTTGGCCCATGTGCAATTGCTTGTATCAACTGCATAGTAACAGGCAATGGGTGGGCATGTGCCACCTGCATTACCTGTGCTTTAGGGTATGCTGTGTGCAGTTCCACATGCTGCCAACATCGGGAACCAGTGTGCGTCTCTTGTGGTACACCCCCATGAGGAGGGCTTAGGCTTATGAAGGTCATGAAAGTCATAGGAGTTTTGGCAATTTTATGTAGTATTGCTTACTTCTTTAGCTCCTTTTTCTACCCCTTGCCTCAAGGCCCTTATGGCAGTTTAATTTTCTCAATAAATGGAGTCGTATGGTCGTTGAAAGCCATCTGGCCCAGATTTAAGGCCTTTTTGGGGATGCTTCCTTTAGCGGTTCGCTTCCTATTTCCAATTTTCTGTGCTCTTTTAGCCTTCATGGATATAAGAACAAGTGGTTTCACTCTATATGGCATGTGGGTTTACGGCCTCGCAGGCCTCACAAGCGCCGAGATGTTGAGCATAAAGCGGCAATGAACAAGATGCATCGCAGGGTGATATGCCCTGCTATTTCTCGTTGTTCTCGCTGTACAAAAACAAGCTGAGGTTGTAATGGGCCAATAGATCGTTACCAAACCTCTTTTCACAAGATAAAATCAAATCAGCGCTAATACGGTCCAAAATGATTGGTGGGAAGAGAGCAATGGCCTCATCCCCATTAAGCACAGCCAGGGCAAGGCCACAAGTGCTGTAAGCTATGAAGCGAAGCCTATTACGGGCATCGCATGCTGTCCATTGGTATCGGGGCAAATGGTGACGGCTT
>CAZPWR010000010.1:0-5058 GCA_964590555.1 uncultured Anaerolineae bacterium
TTACCAGTGAGGCTACACCAACCCCTACTCCTTTCCAATCGCCTATAGCCACGCCTCCTGGCCAGCCTGAGACTTCTTTCCAATCACCTCTGGCTACTCCTACCCCTGCCCCTACTGAAACACCTGCGCCCACCGGCCAGGTCAGAGCTATAGTCACGATTGATGAACTGAACATCCGCGCCGGCCCCGGAACCGTTTACCCAATCTTAGGGAAGGCCAAGCGGAACGATTCCTTCACCGTAATAGCCAAAAACCCAAAGGGCGATTGGCTTCAGCTATGCTGCCTTGGGGGCAAAGAAGGATGGGCTTCGGCTCAGTACTTGAGGCTTGAAGGAGGCACGATTGAATCGGTCAAAGTAGCCCAGGCCATTCCTCCCACCCCGACCCCTCGCCCGAGGCCTACACCCACGCCTCCACCACCACCTCCTCCTTCCTTGCCTTATGCCCTTACGTCCATAAAATGCATGGGTGCAGGTAGCGCATACCTAAAGGTCTTTGTAAGGGCTGGAGGACAGCCACAGGGCGGGGTAAACGTGGTGTTCGTCCCAGTCGGGGTATGCAATGGTCCCACCACCCCCATAGATGGCTCCAGAGGTTGTACACTGAAAGTTGATGGCCCGCTGCCAGGAAACTGGCAAGTCTACCTTACCGACGCCGCTGGCAACCGTATATCCGATTACGCCAACGTTAAAACTGATTCCTCAGGGTGCGTGGCTGCTGAGATTTACTTTGACCACCGCTAAGAGGGAGGGATGAGGTTTCCCCTAAGGTGGCTGGCCGGAGCCTTGCTCCTTCTGGCCATCTCTTCCCTTTACCTCTTAACTCTGGACGACGGCCTCCGGCCCGATGAGCTGATGGGAGGCGACCTCATAACCCACCAGTATGCCCAGGCCGAAGCCCGCTTTGCCAATGCTCCCGGTTACCCAATTTATACCATGCTGGGCTGGGCCTGGTTTCACTCCCTCCGCCCCCTCTTGCGCTGGGCTTTAAACCCTGTCCAAGTCCTCTCCCTTTACTCCACCTTCTGGGCCGTCCTCTCTCTACTCCTACTATACGCCATACTTTTGCGCCTATTCCCTCAAAACTGGCCCCTCGCCCTTTGGGGAACCGCTTTCTATGCCGTGACTTACTTCTTCTGGTATTACGCTGTCACTACTGAGCAGTACACTTCCGCTGTCTTCCAGACGCTTTTACTGCTTTGGCTGGCCTTGAAATGGGAGGAAGAGCGGAACAATTCTCTCCTTCTGTGGATGGCTTTTGTGGCTGGCACATGCGCTGCCAACCTGGTAACAACTTTGCTCATCATCCCTCCTCTGGCCTTATTCATCCTCAGGGAAGATCCGACCATCCTGCGTAACCGTAACCTGATCCTCAAGGCCTTAGCCTTGGCCTTGCTCCCCCTTTTGAGCTACGTTTACGTTTACATCCGAGGGGCACAGCATCCGGAATGGAGGGGGCAAGGGGAATGGCCCAACACGCTGGCTTGGTTCTTGGAGTTCCTTACTGCCCCTCAAGGCCGGGCCGAGATGAGCTGGACCCTCTGGCCTCCAAGTCCCAATTACCCCTGGATCGCCTTCAACGAATTGTCCTGGCCGGTTATGCTGACGGGGTTGGCTGGCTGGGCCTTTTTGGGCAAGAGGAAAGCATCTTTATTCTATGGGACAGCCCTGCTTTACTTTGCCTTCTGCTACATTGACCGCTTCGGCAATTGGTACCAGGTTATAATGCCCCTTTATCCCCTGATAGCCATCGGAGCCACGGCCTTTGCTGAGCGGATTATCAGAAGTTGGCCTCACGTTGGAGTCCGCCTCGCCTTAGGAGTTTGCCTTACCCTCCTCTTCGCCTGGCGATTGGCTAAGAGCTACCCAATGGCCGATCAGAGCGGAAGGCCCGATGCTACGGCTCTTGAGCCGGGTTGGGCCATCCTGGCCGATAACCCTTCTGCGGGAAGCTGCGTCGCTGGAACTTACTCGGAAAACCTTGCCCTCCAATACCTCATGAGCATCTGGGGAGCAAAGCCAAAGGTTAGCCCCGTTGCACTGGAAGAAGCTTTGAAGAGGGTTCGGCAAGGGGAAACTTGCTACGTTACCCGCCAGGCCGTGCACCTTTTAGGCCCCTGTCGTGAAGGCATTTACCCTTCTTCAGCGGGGGAAAACTTAATCCTGCTCAAAACTCGGCCAACCGAAGAGCTCCCGAAGGAAGCATGCTTACAGGAGTGCTTCCCGATTAAACCTGTGGGAGAAGAAGTAGCCCCAGGCCTGAAAATTGCTGGCTATGCCGCAGGCTGGGAAGGGGGGAAACTGCGTGTAACCCTTTTCTGGCAAGCCACCCGTTCCATTGCCTTGGATTATTACGTATCCGTCCGATTCGTCCGAGGTGAAGAATTTTCCCAGCAAGACCATCCGCCCGTCTGGGGTGCGTATCCTACCTCATGCTGGAAGCCGGGTGAAATTGTCCGAGACGATTACTTCCTGGAAGTACCCCCAGGCCAAGTCGGAACCCTTAGGGTGGTCGTCTATTACCTTAAGGGCGGAGAACCGGTTCCCGTAAGCGAAATATCTCTACCTAACGGCGGCGCCACCGAGGGATAGGGAGAGGTATACGCCGTCTCCTCTTTTCTACTCTCTCTAAACGCCCATCCCGCCTTAGCTTGTATTCCTCACCCCTCCACACTATTTTCCTTCCAAAAGGTGCCCAGACCCATAAGGCAAACTGGAAGAGGTCTGCCAGAGGTAAGAGCAATATGTTCCTGCGCATCTCCTTATAGTCCATGAACCCTAAGGCCAGCCAGCCCACTGAGAGCCTTAAGCCTAAGGATAGAAGTAAAACGGCGCGCGCAAAGAAGGAGAAATCCGTTAGGAAACCAAGGAAAAGGGAAAGGGGGAGGGAGAAAGTGAGGATTATCTCCGGGTAAAGCAGAGGGCGGCTGACCCACACGCAACGCATCCACCTAAGCTGCCTTGACCACAATTCCCGCCAGGAAACTGGACCGAGGATAGTGTCAACAATGCAGCGAGAGAGGTACACGAGCTTGCCAGTTGCCCTGACCCTCGCCCCTGCCTCGTGGTCATCAGCCAAGTAATCGGCAAAAGATTTGAACCCACCAATCTCTTCCAAGGTCTCCCGCCTCAATGCTATGGTAGAGCCGAAGGCGTATCCCATCTTCATCCACCTGAGGCCGATGGAAGCCGAAGGCAGGAGGTTTGTGCTAATGTAGAGGGCTTCAAGTTTAGCAGCCACGGTCAGTGCTTCTTTCCCCCGATAAAATGAAGTCACAAGCCCTATCTCTGGCTTCTTCAAGGGCGAAATCACTTGCCTGAGGTAATCGGGAGGGACACGGAAGTCGCTATCGGAGGCTACAATGATAGGGTAAGATGCATGCTGGCTTAATATTTCTAACATCCCCGCCTTGCGATTGGCGCTTTGCGGCTCGGCCACTATGATTTTAACCGGGACTTGGGGATGCTCCTCCATAAGTCGCTTTATCACCGGTAGAGTTGGCTCCTCTGGGGTTTCAACCCCGAAGAGGATTTCATACTGGGGGTAATCCTGGGTGAAGAAGCTCTTGAGGTTGAGGTAAGCTTCGTAGTCAAACCCCTTTATGGGCTTTAAAACGGATACGGGCGGGCTGAAGGCCGGGTCAATTTCGTCTTTCTGGCGGTAAAACGCCCAGGTAGAAATGAGGGCTACAATCCAGTACACCCAGCTTACGAAAATGATAAGGCTTATGAAAGCTTCAAGGTGCATGCTTAACCCTCCGCAACGAAGGATAGGTAACCAGGCGAATCCCCCTCTCCTCAACAACCTGGCGGATGCGAGGACTCAAAAGGGTAGCCAGGTCGCCAGGGTTAGGCCCAAGGGGGCTGATGGTCCCTCCCGATGTTGGGTGGAAGTAAAGCTCGGCCGAGCTTTCCCTAAGGTTTTTAAGGACAGCCTCTACGTATTCCTCGGTCATGCTCCCGGTTTTGAACAAGCCGTAGACTTTATCGGTTACAATTAAGCCGCTCCTTTTGGCCACTTTTAAGGCCCAGGAGGTTAAAGGGGCATAGATAAGTGCCCAAAGTGTACTCAGGAAAAAGCGCTTTGGGGGGAATTTCAGGGAAAGCTTCCAATCATCGCGGGGGATTCTTATCCCGCTGGCACCAGATTCCTCGGCCAGGCGAAGGAGCCTGGGGAATATAAGAGGGTGGATGTGGAAGTGGAGATGGCCATCCACATGGGAAAGAGGCAGGCCGGTAGCAAGGAATCTCCGGAACTGCTCTTCAATCTCCCTGAACAAGGCTTGGCGAGCATCGCGGCGGAAGAGGATTAAGAAGCCCACCGCTGGCCCACTGCGCAGCTTCCCCTCATTATCGGTCAGCCCTACCAGCTCCGGAGGGGACAAAGTAGGCCACCCCTCGGCCATGGTTACGTGCAAGCCAACGGCTAAGGAAGGGTTCTCCCGAGCAAGCCTTACAGCCTCCTCAAAGGCCTTACCCCCAACCATGAGACTCGCGCTGGTGAGGACCCCTTCCCTGTGCGCTCGGATTACTGCCTCGTTTATCTCCTGGCTATCTCCAAAGTCATCGGCATTGAATATCACCCACGGGCCGTTCATCCTCCCCTACCTGAAAATTTAGCCTTGGGGCTCGCACCCCGTACAGCGAATCCACAGCAAACCAAGAAGGCCAGCAAGCTCGCCGAACTCAGACCGGCCCCAAGGTATAGGCTGGTAGGGTAGTAGCGGAAAGCAACAGTATGCTCGCCTTCAGGCACGATTACCCCTCGGAAAGCCCCGTTTACTTTGTAGATAGCAGCTGGGCGCCCATCCACTTCTGCTCTCCAGCCGGGGTAGTAACTTTCTACGTAAACCAAGAGCCTCGGAGCCTCCGCCCAAACCTTTAAGACAGCGAAAGTTGCGCCTCGTTCTATAATTTTAACCCCTTCACTTGCCCCCAGAGGCACCTTGGGAAGGTCGGGGAAAAGGCTGGGGACTACGGCCATGGATTCCGGGGCAAAATCTGGGGAGTTCAGGATTGAAACTATTTCCCAGTTGGTTTGAGCTTTCCGTACCTCAGA
>CAZPWR010000011.1:0-2358 GCA_964590555.1 uncultured Anaerolineae bacterium
GCAACCCGCCAACGAGTGGGACCCAAAACTTGGCAAACCCTGAGCAAACGGGGGCAGGCAAACCCCTTTCACGCCGATTAAAATCAGCCTTTCGGGCCCTGGGTCAAAGGTCGGCCTGCGCCAACCTGAGACTTGGCAAGAAGGCTTATTTCCAACCAGCGGTAAGGTAAAAAAAGACGTTTCCAGCGCCCTTCGCACTTTTAGCCTGTGCCCTTTTTGAGCCTTGCCTCTCAATCAGTTTTGCGGTATCATTTTCTTTAGAAAAGTCGGAGGCTTCAGCTATGGGTGGAGTTGAACTTAAGGGGGTAAGAAAACCCGTCATCGCTGGGACTTGGTATCCGGGAAGGCCCGAAGAACTGCGCCGGATGATTTCAGATTTCTTGGCTAAGGTTGATTTGGAGCCAATCCCGGGGGAGTTAGTAGGCCTTGTAGCCCCACACGCTGGCTACATTTACTCCGGTCAGGTCGCTGCCTATGCCTATAAGCAGCTTGAAGGGCGCCCCTTTGAAACCGTAGTCGTGGTCCACCCAAGCCATAGGATGTACATTGACGGCTATGCTCTCACTGCTGCTGCCTTCTACGAAACACCCCTCGGTCAGGTGCCCTTGGATGGAGAATTGATTGCTGAGCTGGATGAAGAGCTTGGCTTCACTTTCCTCCGGGCGGACCAAGAGCATTCCCTGGAAATACAGCTGCCTTTCCTCCAGTACGTCTTGGGCAATTTCAAGCTCGTCCCAATAATGATGGGTGACCAGTCCCTGGAGCAATGCCGGAGGCTGGCTTCAGCTTTGGCCAAAGCCTTGAAAGGGAGGAAGGCTCTGTTGGTGGCCAGCTCCGACCTCTCCCACTTTTACTCCTACCGGATGGCCCTATCGCTGGACAAAGTTGTGCTTAATTATGTAGAGGACTACGACCCGGAAGGGCTGGCCAAAGCCATCGCCTCAGGGAAAGCAGAAGCCTGCGGGGGAGGACCTATCGTAACCGTGATGCTGGCCTCTAAGGAGCTTGGGGCCGATAAGGCTAAAGTGCTCAAATACGCCAATTCCGGCGATGTAACCGGAGATTTCGGAAGCGTGGTAGGATACATGGCTGCCGCCTTTTACTCTTGAAAGGAGGTTTTAAAGTGTACCACCCTGCCCTCGTAATTCTGGTCACAGGGCTTGTGTTCATCTTGGCCTTTGGGGGATTGGGTTACATAAGGGGGTATGGACTATCGGGCCAGTTGGCAGCGGAAGGCCTGGCTATAACCGGCATTTTCACCATCCTGGTCTGGGCTACAAACTTCCCCCTAAACCCCGTCCTCTTCCTCATCATCCTCTACCTCCTATCAATGCGCGTCCGTATTCTGCTTGATGCTGGTAATTTCTTCCTCAACGCAGGTCACATCCCTACGGCCATTTCCCTCTATAAACTTGCCCTTAAGTTGCGGCCAGACCCCCCAAGCCGCTGCATAGCCAAGATTAACATAGGGGTAGCTAAAATAAAGAGCGGCGCCCTTCAGGAGGCCATCGCTATTTTGGAAGAGGTCTTGGATAAATACAAGGAAACGATAAGCTTCAAGCATGAGGCTGCATGCCTCTTCAACCTTGGCCTTGCTTACCGCAGGGCGGGCCAGAAAGATAGGGCCATCCAGTGCTTGAAAGAGGCTTCCGACCTTTTCCCTGATAGCCTTTACGGCCGAAGAGCGAAGGAGTTGCTCAAGGAGATAGGCCGGGGTTCAAGAGAAAAAGATGAATGAAAGGCCTTATGCCGAGGTCGTTGTCAACCTCCCTCTGAAGTCTGGCAAGGAAAAGCCTTTCCCCGGTTTCCACTATTTCATCCCCGAACATTTGCGCTCCGAAGCTTACGTTGGCCGGGGGGTCATTGTGCCTTTCGGCCCAAGGCTGGTGGTAGGGGTCATTTTCTCCCTAAGCAGTGTCCCCTCTATAGAGGAAGAGAGGATAAAGCCCATAGCTGCCCTCCTTGACTTTTCGCTCCTGCCTTACCAGCTCCGACTGGCAGAATGGATGAGCAGGTATTACCTTGCCCCCATAAGCGAGTGCGTAGCCCTCATGTTTCCGCCAGGCATAGGAGGAAAAGCCCGAAGCGTCCTCCGCCTCAACCCTGAAGCCGGCCCCTACACCCCGAAAGACAAATGGGAAAAAGCCATCCTCGCTCTACTCCAAGAGAAGGGTGAAGTAAGGATTGACCGGCTGGAAGATTTCTTAGGGCCAAGGGGGTGGCACAGCGCTTTACGAAGGCTCCTCAAAGAAGGGGTTGTTATCCGCCAGCCCATCCTTACTCCGCCATTGGTAGGGCCAAAGAGGCTGGTTTACGCCTTCCTCGTAACCCCTCGGAAGGATTGGCTACGCCTCCTTC
>CAZPWR010000012.1:0-3149 GCA_964590555.1 uncultured Anaerolineae bacterium
CAAACCTGGGAAATTTCCAAATCGCCCCCAGCCCCTTTCCGCTCCCGCTTCTTCTCGCCGGAAAGTTTCGTCCATGAGACTATCCGCCGGCGTTGCCAAGGAACTTCTATTAGCTTCAATGAGCCCACCCTCTCCCTGGAATGGTCCCTGGATGTTTTCAAGCTGGCTCGCGATAAAGGCCTGTACAACACATTCGTCACCAACGGTTACATGACCGAAGAAGCCCTGCGGCTCCTCAAAGAAGCAGGCCTTGATGCTATGAATGTGGACATAAAGGGGGGAAAGGAAGCCGTTGAAAAGCACTGCGGTGTCGACGTGGAGAAAGTTTGGAGGAATTGCCGCTTAGCCAAAGCTCTGGGAATCCACTTGGAAATCACAACCTTGGTCATCCCTTCGGTCAACGATGATGAGGAAACACTGAGGTCCATAGCTTCCAGGATTTGCCGTGAACTGGGGCCGGAGACGCCCTGGCATGTCACTGCCTATTACCCTGCTTACCGCTTCCAGGCCCCTCCAACTCCGGTGAAAACTCTGGAAAAGGCGCGCCAGATCGGCTTGGAAGAAGGGTTAATGTTCGTTTACATAGGCAACATACCTGGCCATCCCGGAGAGAACACGTGGTGTCCCAACTGCGGCTCGCTCTTAATAGGCAGGTTCGGCCTCAGCCTGACTTCCTTCAAGCTCAAGGATGGCCATTGCCCAAAGTGCGGGATGGAAATACCAGTCATTGGCAGACCACCAGGAATGAACTGACATGAGTTCTCAAAGGATTATCGTTTTAGGCTCTGGAGCCTCCCTCTCCTCCAAGGACAGGGATAACACTTCCCTGGCCTTTGATACTCCTTCCGGCATTCTCCTCATTGATTGCGCTTCTAACCCTTACCGCCAACTCCTCCTGGCGGGGCTTGACCCCAACCGCCTCTTCGCTGTCTTTCTTACCCACCAACATCCCGACCACGTCTATGGCTTCCCCTCTTTAGTTCACCACTTCATAATGGCTCGCAGAAGTTCAACCTTGGCTGTTTATGCTAATTTCCCTACCTTAAGAGTAGCCGCTTCCTTACTCAACGCCTTCGGCCTCAGAGCCGAATTCCTGCGTTTCTTCAAAATCCCCGAAGAGAAGAACTACACCCTACTGGAATCCGAGGATTTTTCCCTTATCACCGCTCCTGTCCGCCACGTTGTCCCAACTATTGCCCTACGAATCAATTCCAAACTTAATTCATCTTCCTTCGTCTACTCCTCCGATACAGGGCCATGTCCGGAGCTTGTGGCCTTGGCCAAGGAGGCCGATATCTTGGTGCACGAGTGTTCGGTTTCAAGGCCTTCGCAGGGCCACACAACCCCCGCCCAAGCTGCTCAACTCGCCGAAAGCTGCGGGGTCAAAAAACTTATCCTATTGCACTTTTGGCCCACTATGGACATGGAGAAGGTTTACGAAGAAGCTTCTCAGCACTTCAAAGGCGAAATCATTTTAGCCCACGATTTTATGGAGGTAGAGCTGTGAGCATTTACCCTGTAGATCTCCACACCCACACCAATTTTTCCGATGGCGACCTCAGGCCCAGCGAATTGGTTCGGGAAGCGAAAGAAGCAGGATTAATCGCCTTGGGCGTGACGGACCACGACAATATCAATGGGGTAGAGGAAGCCATGGAAGAGGGCCAGGCCCTCGGGGTTGAGGTAGTGCCGGGGGTGGAGATAAGTGTGGAAGGTCTGGAAGAAAAGCGTGAAGTCCACATCTTAGGCTATTTCATCAATCATAGGGATGAAGGGCTGCGCTCTTTGCTTCAAGCAGTGATAAAGGCTCGAGAGGAGCAGAAAATAAGGCAGATAAAAATCCTGCAAAGTTTCGGCTTCAAGATAGAGGTAGAAGAAGTCTTTGCCCGCACCAAGGGTGTCCCAGGCAGGCTCCACATAGCTCAAGTCCTTTTAGAGCGAAACCCCGAGCGGTTCCAAAATATCCAGCAAATCTTTGACGAATTCCTCTCCCGCAAAGGTAAGGCTTATGTGCGCCGGGAATGGTATCTCTCTATAGGCGAGGCCGTTGAGGCCATAAGAAAGGCTGGGGGGATAGCCGTCTTAGCCCACCCAGGAGTTTACAGGCTCCCAGGCCAGGCTGAAAGCTGGCTTTTGACCGCAAAGGCCAAAGGCATAATTGGCCTTGAGGTCTGCTACGCCTACGATAAAAACCGCCCTTATGTGGGGGCACCTCCGGATTTTGTGGAAGAGCTAATTTCGGGCTACTCTTCCTGGGCCGAAAGGCTTGGTTTCCTTAAAACCGGTGGGTCCGATTTCCACGGCAATGGTAGAGGAGCAAGGCTTGGGGAAAAAGGCCTTACACTTGAGGAGTTTGAGAACCTGAAGAAGCTTTGGGGAGGTAGAGCATGAGGAGGGTTGAGCTGGATGGGGAGCACCTCACCGTGGAAGACGTGGTGGAAGTGGCTTACAAGGGGCCGGATGAGTGCATTGTCTCCTTTTCACCTCAAGCGGTGGAAAGGATGCAGCTCAGCCGCAAAATTGTGGAAGATTTAGTGAATAGGGGGGAAGTGGTCTACGGGGTCACTACTGGCTTCGGCTACTTCAAGGACAAGTTCATTGACCTTTCCAAGGTAAAGGAGCTGCAACACAACCTCATCTTGAGCCATTCGGTTGGGGTTGGGGATTACCTTTCGGTTCCGGAAGTGAGGGCCATGATGCTCATAAGGGCCAATTCCTTTGCCCGCGGTAATTCAGGGGTCAGGGTGGAATTAGCCGAGATGTTAATCAAGATGCTGAACGCCGGTGTTCACCCACTTGTCCCAAGGAAAGGTTCGGTGGGGGCAAGCGGTGACCTCGCCCCTCTGGCGCACATGGCTTTGGTGATTATAGGGCTTGGGGAAGCTTATTACGAGGGGGAAAGGCTTCCTGGGGCCGAGGCTCTGAGGCGCGCTGGCCTTTCCCCAATCGCCCTTGAGGCCAAAGAGGGCCTTGCCCTAACCAATGGCACTTCGCTTATAGCCGCCCTCTCATGCCTGGCCGTCCACCGAGCTTGGAACCTCGTCCTGGCCGCTGATATAGCCGGAGCTATGTCTTTAGAGGCGCTATGGGGCACATTGAAAGCCTTTCACCCTTCCATCCAACGTGTTCGCCCTTACCCATCCCAAGCG
>CAZPWR010000013.1:0-5231 GCA_964590555.1 uncultured Anaerolineae bacterium
TGGGCCTGAGTAGTTTTCCCGCTCCCCTCTGGCCCTTCAAAGGTTATGAAGAAGCCTTTTCTCCTCATGGCTTCATATCCCCAAGCTCGTAAAGGACTATGGCCGAAGCCACAATTCCTGCCGTTTCGGCTCGCAGAATCCTCGGCCCAAGGGATACGGTGATTATACCATAGCGGCGGGCCATTTCTACTTCCCTTTCGGAGAAACCCCCCTCCGGCCCTATCAGGACGCTTACGGAAAAGGGTTTACCCCCACGCGCCAAGGCTTCCTTAAGGGAAAGCTTCCTCTCCCCTTCCCATGGCATTATCGCAAAGCTACTCCTGAGCTTGAGGTCACGGCAAGCTTTGGTAAATAAGACTGGCTCTTCAATTCTGGGAAGCTTGCCTCTACCCGACTGCTCTGCTGCTTCCATCACTATCCGCTCCCACCTCTTCCTCCTCTTCTCAACATAATCCACATCACCCACGATGCAGCGCTCGCTTATCAGGGGGACGAAGCTAACCACTCCTAACTCCGTGCCCTTTTGGAGGACGAGCTCAAAGTGTTCTCCTTTGAGGAGGGCCTGGTAAAGGGTGACTTTAGTGCGAGGCTCTGAGGAGTTCAAGCGTTTCTCAATAACCTCTCCTTTGACCTCATCCCTATCTATTTCCCTTAATTCCACAACGTATTCCCAGCCAGAGTTATCCAGCACTATGACCTTTTCCCCTGGGCGCATCCTCAAGACATTGCGTATTTGGTGAACCTGGGGCTGGCCGAAGGTGACGAGCGAGCCTTTTATCTGTTCGGGCTTGATGAAGAAGCGGTGGATTGAGCTCATGGCTGGCCTTTCCTCAGGATTAAAGCTACCCAATCTTGGCTGGAGATTTCCTCTTGAAGCTTAAGACCCCAGGCGGACAGTGCTTCCGCGGTCTCTTCCTTCTGGCTTTGAATTATTCCTGAAGCGATTAGGAAACCTTCAGGGGCGGTAGCGGCAGCCAGTTCCCTGGCCATGCTCTTTATCACCGGGGCAGTTATATTGGCCAGGACCAGACCGAAAGGCCTCAGGGCCGAGACATCTACCAGTGGAGCTTCCTCCGTCCGTATTATAGTTCCCCAGCGGACTTTAACCTTGCCCTTGAGGCCATTGCGTGCCACGTTCTCCCGAGCCACTTTCACGGCCATCCGGTCTATGTCCAGGGCCAAGACTTCCCTTGCGCCAAGTTTAGCGGCAAACAGAGCCAGTATTCCTGAGCCCGTGCCTACGTCCAGAACCCTTTCCCCAGGCTTCAGCATCTTCTCCATAGCTATCAAGCAAAGGCGGGTGGAAGGATGCAGCCCTGTCCCAAAAGCGAGGCCGGGGTCCAGTTCTACCACCACCTCTCCAGGCGCAGGGGTATAGCTTTCCCACGAAGGTTTAACCACCAGGTGCTCCCCTATGTGAAGGACGGTGTAGAATTTCTTCCAGGCCTCAAGCCATTCGCCTTCTTCCCAGTAGCGGACGGAGGGAGTGGGGATTGGGATAATGGTAGACAAGTGCCAAAGGGCTTCCTCCAGACGCTTCTTTCGGCTCAGGCCTTGCCGGTTGTAGGGGAGGTAGATTTTGACAAAGGCTTTGGTTGGCTCCAAGCCTAAAGGGTCATCTTCGGGGATTATCTTCTCTACTACCGCTCCTCCTGAGGAGAAGCGGCCCATTACCTCTTGGACAGCGTCCACTGCCTCGTCAGGCACCTCCACGGAAAGCTCCATCCATTTACTCATATGCCTTATTGAAAGGTCTTGCCTAACTCCTTCAGAAGTTCCTTCTGCTTGGGGGTAAGGTTAGTGGGTATAACAACTTTGGCAATGACAAAGAGGTCGCCACGGCCATTGCGGTGGAGGTGGGGCATACCTTTCCCTTTGAGCCGGAAAGTTTGGCCGGGTTGAGTGCCTGGCGGAATCACCAATTTCTCTTTCCCTTCCAGCGTGGGAATTTCCACCTCCGCCCCTAAGGCCGCCTGGACGATGTTCAATGGTAGCTCGTAGTAGAGATTGCTCCCATCCCGGCGGAAGTGGGGATGAGGTTCTATGGAGATAGTGACATAGAGGTTTCCGGGAGGCCCTCCGGCGTCGCCGGCATCCCCTTCCCCGCTGAGGCGAATCCTCGTGCCGCTATCTACCCCTGGCGGAATCTGGACTGATATCGTGCGTTTGACCCTGATTTTGCGCCTCCCCCGGCATTCTGAGCATGGAGTAACGATTACTTCCCCAGAGCCGCCGCACTGGGGGCAAGTGGTGACCGTTACGAAGGAGCCTAAGAACGTTTCCCTAACGTGGCGGACCTCGCCTGTGCCGTTGCATTGGGGGCATCGCACAGGGGTTGTGCCGGGTTCGGCTCCGGAGCCCCGGCAGTTGGGGCAGGTTTCGTAGCGCTGGATTTCAAACTCCTTCTCAGCCCCGAAGGCCGCCTCCTCAAGGGTTATGCTGAGCTCATAGTAGAGGTCCTGGCCGCGGCGTGGCGGTTGCCTCCTCACCCTTGGGAAGCCAAAGCCCCCGAAGAACTCCTCTATGATGCTTTCAAAGCCCCCGAACCCCGAATAATCAACTATATCACCAGCCAAGCCTGCATGGCCATAGCGATCATAGATGGCTCGCTTTTCCGGGTCGGAAAGCACCTCATAGGCTTCGTTTATTTCCTTGAACTTAGCTTCGGCTTCAGGGCTCTTGTTGATATCGGGGTGATACTGGCGAGCCAGCCTACGATAGGCTTTCTTTATCTCTTCCTGAGAAGCAGTACGGCTTACCCCTAAGATTTCGTAGTAATCCTTTTTCCGTTCCATCCTCTAAATACCGCCGAAGGCTTCCGGTGATATGTAATCGCCGAACTTCTCGCGAGCCTCCAAGAGCCTCTGCTTTTGAGCTTCCATCACCTCAAAGAGGATTGGTGGGGTATCGGGCACTTTTGTCCGGTAAATTTCGGTTATCCTGGCGATTTTGGAGAGGTTTTCTGGAACCCTCAGGGTGAATTGGGCGATGTAAGCTTCTCTGGGGTATTCTTTTTTGAGGACTTGATGGAAAAGCCTGGCCAGATCCTCATAGCGCGGGATGAAGCCAGTAGGAGTTCTGATGGCTCCTACTTCGTTGTGCACCCGAAGTTCCATCCATTTTATCCATACCCTCTTGTCCTCGCGGGCGTTGAGGAACTTCCCCTCTTTATCCCGGAGGAAATAATTGACTGAGAAGATGCGCGGTGGGTCCTCCAAGTCCCGCCCAAAGTCCAGGTTTATCTGGATATACTTGCCTACGGGGATGGAGAGGAAGTCCAAGTTGGACATCGGGTTGAACTCCCTCTCGCCTTCTTTCCCTAAGACAGCGGCTGTCCTCTCCGATTCCAGGGCGGCACCCTTGGTGATGATGCCGTGAACCCAATCAAAGGCTTCCTCTACCGGGACCCAGGTATCGGAATCCCTTCCTCCGTAGATTATCCCTTTGACTACTACTCCTTCAGGGTCGTCAATGGCGGGGTCCAGGTTTTCCAGCAGCCTAAGGTTAAGGGTGAAGCGGGCATTGGGGTGGGAGCAAGGAATCTCTTTACCTTCGGCGTCCTTTTTCCCGATGTACCATTCCCCTGAATGGTTTATCCCTCTTGGCGGGACCTCACCATCTTTCCCGATCCAATGGACGTGGCCGTCTTCGGTGACCAGGACATTGGAGAAGATGATTTCGCCTGGGCTGTGGAGGGCTTTCCAGAGGATGGGGTCATCCTTGGAGTTTATCCCTTGGATTATCCCGAACATTCCCACTTCGGTATTGACTGCCCGGACCTGGCCGTTGACCTTGCGGAGGAAAGCAATGTCATCGCCGACTATGCTTTCCCCTTCTAACATGGCTGTGGAGGTTTTACCGCATAGGGAAGGGAAAGCTCCGGTAAAGTAAGTGACCCTTCCTCCGGGGCCGTGCACCCCTAAGATGAACATGTGCTCGCAGAGCCAGCCTTCTTGGGAGCCACGGTAGATAGCAAGGCGCATGGCCAGCTTCTTCAGGCCTATGGTGTTCCCACCGTACTGGGTGTTCACGCTGTAGACGGTGTCATCCAAGATGTCAATGTAAATCCGCCTTTTGTCCAAGTTTTTGGAAGTCTTCCTCTCGTCCAGTTCACCAGCTGAGTGGACGAACTTGAAGAAACGGGCGTTAGGGCCAAGCCGGACGAATTCCTCATATCCTGGGCGGTAGAGGAGGAACTCGTTGTGGGCAACATAAGCGGAGTCGGTAAGCTGGACGCAAGGGATGGAGAAGATTGAGCGGGCAGGACCCAGAGTGAAGAAGCAGATGTAGAGCTCCTTGCCTCGCATTATATCTTTAAGGATTTCGTGGACCTCTTGCAAGGCCCAGTCTCGGTCTTTGGTCTCCAAGAATGGGCCCAAGTCCATCCCTTTGGGAACCAATATCCCCGTGTTCTTGCGGTCACGGGCCTGGTCGTAATAGTTATCAAAGTGAGCGGTGTGCCCTTCTATGGCGAGTTTAAATTCCTCGCCATTACGTATCGCGGCCTCCCTTACGTAGGCTATATCCTCAGGTGAATCGGTGCAAACGTAAATTTTATCGGGATTACAAAGCTTTACGTAGCGAGCTATGAACTCGTGGAGGCTTGGGTTATTTATTTTGGCCAACTTGTAATAGTTTTCTTTGCCCAACTTGTCCTTAATTTCTTCAAGGTAGCTCATGGCTTTGCTCCGTGTTCAAGGATGGCTAAACCCAGAAATAGCTTAACACCAGCGAAGGCTTTTGTCAAGGCTTTTGCCAAGGGCTTTTCAGTGTGTTACAATTGAAGCAAACACATCATAGGAGGGTGGGGAAATGAAGTGGTGGCACTATCTGGCCGTAGTCTTATCCGTCCTGCTTTTGGCCTCTTGCAAGGGGGCCCCTACGCCTTCTGGCCTCTCCGGGACTATCTCGGTAGATGGCTCCAGCACTGTTTACCTCATAACTGAAGCCATGGCTGAGGAGTTCCAAAAGCTGAACCCCAACGTTCACATTATTGTGGGAATCTCAGGAACTGGGGGTGGATTCCGGAAGTTCTGTGCGGGGGAGATTGACATTGTGGATGCCTCAAGATCCATAAAGCCACCCGAAGTGGAGGCTTGCCGCAAGAACGGGATTGAGTTTATTGAGCTTAAAGTGGCCTTTGACGGGCTGGCTGTAGTGGTCAACCCCCAGAACGATTGGGTGGATTACCTAACTGTGGAAGAACTGAAGCGGATTTGGGAACCTCAGGC
>CAZPWR010000014.1:0-5184 GCA_964590555.1 uncultured Anaerolineae bacterium
CACGCAGGCTCGCGGTGGGTGTGGGGGCGCGGCGGCTCCCGTGCCGCTCGGGTTGGGTGGAGGGGGGCGAGGGCCGATTGTTGGCCAAAGGCCAGGGGGCCGACTTAAGTCGGCGTATGCGAGGCCTGCTCTTCGGAGGCCTTCCCTACTTTCCGCAGGAAATAGCCAGCACGACGGAGGGCTTCCTCAAGCTGCGGTATGTCCTTCTCCTCAACTATGGCTAAGGTTGGGGATAACAGCCCTTTTATAAGCTCCTTAAGCCCAGGCTCTTCCTGAATTTTTTCCATGGCCCACGGCCCAGGAGCTTCCAGAACCAAAACATTGCGAAGGGTGAAAGTCTTCTGGAGTCTATCCCAGCGTTTGAAGGATTGAATTACCGCTGCAGGCAATCGCCCCCCGGTAGCCCGCTTGAGAAATCTCAGAATCATCTCCACGGTTATCCCGCGCTGGAAAGCTTCCTGGAGGGATGAACGGGTTACAATGTAGAGGTGAGCTTGCTCGGTAGAGCCGGTCCAGGAGGCAAACCTCTCTACTTGGAAGCGATTGTAGAGGCTGGCATCGTGAGGGACCAAGATGGTGAAATCCGGTTTTACCACTATCGGCTCCTCTGGGCGCGTTTTAATGGGGGCTTGGCTTAGGATTTTTTCTCCCCATGAGGAGAGGCGAAAGGAGGTTACGTTCCCGCTCTCATCTGCTCCAAGCTCTAAAACGCCAAGCCAATGAAGAGGCCCCGTTACGATGAATCGGATCAGCTCTCCTTCAACTTTATCCCAGTGCTCAAAGCCCATGAGGTATTCCCCAGTAGCGCGGTCACGGATATACCAAGAGCTGTAGTTTCCATCAGGGCGCTGGAAATCGGGCTCCTCTTCTTTTATGAGGCTGACGAAGGAATCCAAAGAGACCCATTCCCTCGGAGGGCAACGGCCTAAGAAGGAGATTATGCGCCTCCGAGCCAAGCGGGGGTCGTTACGGCGACCGGTGTCCTCCCAAACAAGGTTCGGAAGGAGGCAGAGTTCGTTCCACGAAATGCTTTCAAGCCAAGTTTGCCACAGGCCCGTCAGCCTCTCGTGGGCGGAGGATTTAAGCCAAGGGCGAAGTTTCTGGGGGAAGGGCTTTATCTTTCCAGCTTCTAATGTGATGAGGCCTAAAGACATGGCTATGTGCTGGACTAAGGGGAAAAACAGTTCACCCCACAAAGGGGGCCAAGCCCCCCTTTCCTTGATGAATTTTGTGATGGCTTCAATTGTCTCAACAGGCATTGAACCATCAGGAGTGGCTTTGGCTGGCTCCTTCTGAAGGTAAACTAAGGAAAGGAAGAGGGCTTCAGCTAAGTAGTGAGCGGTGGGCAGCTGACGTGAAGGGGGGAGAATTTCGGGGGGCTGGGGGCTTTGCTCGCTGCTTGGGAGTGGGATAAGGGCTTTCAAGTCTTGGGGTATGTAGATAACTTCGGTCAGGCCGGCGTCGGTTAACTCAAAGGTTTTAAAAATGAGGCCGAGAAACCAAAGCTTTTCGGTGGGACCTGCTGGATTTTCCCAAAGCCGTTCCCGCAAGAGTTTAGCTGGCCCGAACGGCCTTATCGGTCCGTAGCGGCGGGTAAAAAAAGAGGAGGAGACCTTCCCTCCCCAACGGATTAGGCTTTCTAAAGCTTCACGCTCCTCCAAAGAAAGGCGTCCCAGAACATCTCCCAGGGCTTTTGGGTCTTTCATCAGCGCTTCAAGGCGCTTTACAAATTCCTGCTTCCCTTCCGGCCCTGGGCTCAGCCCCCACTGCTGGGCTATTACTTCCAGCATTATTGTTTCATGTTCCAGGAGGCTTTCCCTAAGCCCCTTCATAAGCCAAGGGCTGAGCGGAGGAGGCGGAAGTTAAAGCGTTCGTTGAAGAGCTCCTCAAAGCGTGCCACCTTCTTTTCCTGATAAAACCGGCTCCGGCCAAAGTAGTTTTCCACAAGCTCCACGCTGGTGAAAGTATCGTGCCGGACTAAGACCAAAGGCACTCCTAATTCTTCAGCTCTTCCTAAAATTATCGGGCTGGGGCGGAGGTTGCCCGTAAGGACTATGCATCTTGTGGAGGTCTCCAAAGCTGCCAGCTGTATATCGGGCCTATCTCCTCCGGTTATAACTGCTTTATTTGGACGGCGGCGGAAGTAGGAGAGGGCCTGGTCCACTGTCATGGCTCCCACCATTATGTACTCCACAAGTTCATCAGTCCTATCGGGGCAGCAAAGGATTTCGCCATCCAAGACTTCTACCAGCTCTTTTACGGTTATGGAAGCGAGGATTCTTTCGTGAGGTAGGACGCCAAAGACTTTAATTCCTTGGGCTTCAAGGTAAGGGCAAATCACTTCTTCAACGTATTGCATCCTGGGCCTTGGCACCATGTTTATTACTACGCCTAAGAGTTTGTCCTCCAAGCGGGCCTTAGCCGTCAGAGCATCATCCACGACTCCAAAGTCGGTGGTATACTTTATCACCACAAGCGCCGGGGCATTTAGGAGTTTGGTAACTCTTGGAGCCGAGAGCCCGACAAAGTGCCCTTCCCGCAGGGTCCCGGTTCCCTCCAGCAAAATTAAATCCTTATTTTTGCCGCAATCAGAGCAAGCTTTCTTCAGCTTCTCCCCAAAATCCTCCTTTACTTTGCCCGTCAGCACAGCCTCTACCAAGTTCGGAGTAATAGCCACCGGAACAAGCTCCGAAACATGCTGAGGGAGACGGAAGTAGCGCTTGAAAAAGAGGGCATCTTCATCCACCAATTCCCCGTTTTCCTGGCGGGCGGAGGTGCTCACGGGCTTTATGTACCCTACGGAGAGGCCTTCTTGCTGAAACCTTTTACCTATCCCGAGGCAAAAAGAGCTTTTGCCGGAGAATTTCTCCACCGAAGAAATGTAAAGGATGGCCATTTTTCCTCCTCCTTACGTAATTTCAGGGGCTAAGGGTTATCCTCATATCCACAGCCATGGCTCCTTTCCCCTCCTCCAGGACCATAAGGGGGTTTATATCCATTTCCACGATTTCGGGGAAATCCGTCACCAGCCTTGCCACCCTCAGGATTACATCCACCACAGCTTTTACATCGCTTGGGCGTTCCCCCCTTGCTCCTTTGAGGAGCTGGATGGATTTAACCTCATTGACCATCTCTTCAGCCTCTTCACGCGAAAGAGGGGCAATTCTAAAGGAAACGTCCTTTAAAATTTCCACGTAAATTCCACCCAGGCCGAACATTATTAAAGGGCCGAATTGAGGGTCTCGGCTCATCCCCACTATGACCTCTTTCCCTCCCCTTACCATCTGCTGAACTTGGCAGCCCCATATTGTGGCATCAGGCATGTAACGAGTTGCCCTGTAGACTAAGAGGTCAAAAGTATCTCTGACTTCAGAAGGGCTTTGGATGTTGAGCTTGACACCACCTATATCGGTTTTGTGGATTATATCGGGGGAAGCGATTTTCATAACTACAGGGTAACCCATTTCTTCAGCGATGGCAACGGCTTCTTCAGGGGTGCGGGCAAGAGCCGTACGGGGACCTTTTATACCACAAGCTTCCAGGATAAGCCTCGCCTCGGAATCACCCAAGAGAAGGCGCCCTTCTTTCCTGGCCTGGGCTATGACTTTTCGTATCGTCTCCACATCAAATTCAAATTTTGGGTAATCGGGGATAGGTTTTTCCAACCATTCTTTGTATTCCCACATGGCTTTGAAGACTGCTACAGCCCTTTCGGGGACATCATAATTTGGAATGCGGTATTCCCTGAGGATGCGAGCCCCTTTTTCAGTAGTGGCTCGGCCCATGAAGCAACCGAAAACAGGCTTAGAGTAACGAGATGATATTTCCCCTACCACCCGCGCTGTCTCTTCCACCTGAGTCATGACTTGTGGGGTGAGGATGACAATAACTCCTCCGACGTTTGGGTCCTTGAGGACTGCTTCCAGGGCCAGGGCGTAGCGGTCGGCAAGGGCATCTCCCAAGACATCTACAGGGTTGAAAACGCTGGCCGCCGGTGGTAAGTTCTCCTTAAGGTAGGCTATGGTTTCTGGGGAGAGATTGGCGACCTGCAGCCCTACACGTTCGCAGGCATCAACGGCCATTATCCCTGGTCCTCCGGCATTGGTTACTATGGCTATGGCATTTTTCTCCAAGAGGGGTTGGCGAGCGAAGCCGACGGCCAAATCAAACAGCTCTTGCACCGACCTCGCCCTTATTATACCCGATTGCTTGAAAGCCGCTTCATAAGCCTTTTCCGAACCAGCCAAAGTGCCTGTGTGAGAGGAGACAGCTTTAGCGCCTGCTCCTGTGGTTCCAGCTTTTATGGCGATTATCGGCTTGGAACGGGTAACCCTGCGGGCTGTTTCCAAGAAACGAGCGCCATCGGTTACCCCTTCCAAGTAGGCAGCGATAACCCTCGTGTTGGGGTCCTCTTCCCATAGCTCTAAGAAATCCACTTCGTTGAGGTCCGCTTTGTTCCCTAAGCTTACGAACCTTGAAAAACCTATGCCTTCTACTGAGGACATATCCAGCACTGATGTGCAAAGGGCACCGGATTGGGACATGAAGGCGATAGAGCCGGGTAGGGCCATAGTAGCAGCAAAGGAAGCATTGAGGGGTATAACGGTATCTATTAGCCCTAAGATGTTAGGTCCGAGGATTCTGAAGCCGTAATTCTTAGCAATTTGGACGAGGGCTTTTTCCCTTTCCAACCCCTCTTTACCCACCTCTTTAAACCCAGCTGAAATGACGATGAGGCCCTTAACCCCCTTCTTCCCGCACTCTTCCGCCACCTGAAGCACAACGGGGGCAGGCACTACAATAACTGCTAAGTCGACTTCATCGGGGACTGAGAGTATGGAAGGGTAACACTTGAGGCCCAAGATTTCGTCGGCGTTGGGGTTTACGGGGTAAATCTTGCCTTGGAAGCCAGACTTTATGATGTTAGAAAGCACTCCGTAACCGAGCTTTGCGGGGTCCCTGGAAGCACCTATTACAGCCACGGATTTAGGAGCGATAAAAGCCTCCAGCATACCATTCTCCTTCGGCTTGTTTGAGTGAATTATACAATGCAAAGGAAAAGCAAGCAAACCCTTTTTAAGCCGATTGAAATCGGCCTCTTTTGGCCTTCGGCCAAGGGTCGGCCTTCGCCGCCCCCTCATGAGCCTCCCTAACCTTCTTGCGAAGGGGGGCCCAACCCCCCCG
>CAZPWR010000015.1:0-12055 GCA_964590555.1 uncultured Anaerolineae bacterium
GTTAGCCGAAAAGAACAAGGCTTTTAAACCGAGGACGAGGGCGTCCCAGAGCATTATGAGGCCCCGCAAGAAGGGCACTCTGGCCCAGAAGCTTCGGTAAATCTTTGGGTTAAGCGGTTCTTTGTGGACGGTGATTTGGCCATCAGGGGAACGGACGGCTATGGTCAAGGCTTTTTCTCCCCTCATCATTACGCCTTCAATCACCGCTTGGCCGCCGTAGTTCATTTCAAACCTCCTAAGAGAATTATACCGTTTCCTGGGATTGAGACAAGCAAGCCCTGGCTCAGGCGAAAACAGGGGGATGGGCATGAGGGGCTCCACCATGCTCGCTGGTGGTTCGTCGGCGTTCCTGGTTCTGCTCTTGGCAAGTTTGCCTTTCCACCCCCTCAAGATGGGGTGTGGGCACTCTTGGTTTTGCCGAGAGGGTTTGCCGGGGTTTTGGGCCCCACTCGTGGGCGGGCTTACAGGGGTTGGCTGCTTAACCCCCCTCTTATCCTCTCTAAGGGGGGAGGACCCCCAAACCTCCTGGGAGGGGGTTCTGTTCCCTCCACCCCCGTAGGATAAGGTGGAGAGCGTGGGGTAACTATGAGCAGCTTTTCCGCTCAGGCAAAGAAGGGGCGCTTTAGCGCCCCTCTCCGTCCTGGCGACCCGCGTTCCCGAACGGCTACCGAGGGGAGAGGGCGCTTCCAGCGCCCTTTATGTGTGCCGACTAAAGTCGTCCTCTTTTGGCCTTTGGGCCAAAGGTCGGCCTGCGCCGACTTTCAATTTTGAGGCTTTAACCATTGGTGGGGGGCATGCTTTATACGCTAACATGTGGCTTGCGGTTTAAAATCGCCCTCTTTGGGCCTTCGGTCAAAAGTCAACCTTCGCTGACCATTTGAAGTCACCCCTTTTAAGCGGGTGTGTCCCAATTTTGTCGGGAGAAGTTAGGCAGCTTGGCGAATTTCCAATCCCCGCACTCCTCAAGGCTAAAATCGCTTCTAACTTCCCTAAAGCCCGGATAATCCATCTGTTCTCGCCTCTCACGAACTCAGCCGTCCCAGCAACCCCTTCACTTTCGCACTCCCGAACAACCTCTTCTACCCTACTTCTCTACCTACTCGTAAGCCCTTTCACCAAAAGCCTCTCTCCTCAACCCCCATAGGTGTTCCACCGCATGATACCAGTCCACT
This sequence comes from uncultured Anaerolineae bacterium, assembly GCA_964590555.1. Taxonomy (GTDB): domain Bacteria; phylum Chloroflexota; class Anaerolineae; order SpSt-600; family SpSt-600; genus SpSt-600. The sequence continues at coordinate 1,173 of CAZPWR010000015.1, forward strand.
ATCCAAGATGCACCATCCCCTATGACCACTGCTTTCCCCTCTAAACCTAAACCCCGGTGATAGGCATAACTCCAGAGAGTTCGCCTAAAAACCTCTACATCTCCATACCCGGCCCAATAACCAATGTTCCGAGCTTTTACTTCCCCATCCTTACCAGGCCCAAACTCAAAGCAGCAACCAACTTTAACCTCATGCCAGCCATCATCTACCCAAACCATCATCCCATCTATGCCTATCCCCATCTCCTTCTTCTGTCCTTCCTTTGGAGCAGGAATTTCCTCTTTTCGTACCCCGCTTTCCCAGAGCTTCTCCGCTTCTTCCTTCCGCCTCTGGGCCAGAATCCCCCCATACTGCCCTACAAGAGCTAATTTTTGCAAAGCCTCCTCAGCTTGGGCAATCCAAAGAACTTGCTCCAACCCTCCTTAATCCCTTTCTCCTGGTCCAGGGGGAAAAATCCCTGCCCACATCGCTCGCAGGTGAAATAGGCTCTTTTCACCCGGATTAGCCCCTGAGAACGGTATCCCTCAAAGACCCACTGCCCTCCGCAGGAACATGTGCCTTCAGGCTGTTTTCCTTCCCCTTGCAGGGCCAAAGCCTCTTCCAGCAATCGCCTTCCCATGCGTGTTTTCCACTGTTGAACACGCTCCTCCAGCTCCCTCAGGGTACCCATTGTAGGAGCTCTTCGGTGGCGCGGGCGATTTCCGCCAAAACCTTATCCACCTCTTGGCCTATATTTTTCCCTCTTCCGACGAATTTAGGACACACCTTAGGCTTGCACATTATTGACGAGCCGGTGCTTTTAGGCTAAAATTACAATAGGAGCACTTTGAAGGAGGTCGCAGTTTGAACGAGTACGAATTTTTGGAGCAGGAAGAGCTGGTTTGCCCTGTCGTAGCCATAAGGGACCAGGTCCTTTTCCCCAACACCATTACACCCGTTTACTTGGGTAGGGATAAGTCCCTAAGGGCAGTGGAAGCGGCCATTCAGGCCGGCTCTCCAATAATTGCCGTTGCTCAGAAGGACCCCAATGTTGAGGACCCTACCCCCGAAGACCTTTATGAAATAGGGGTTGAGGTCAACCCTGGCCGCCCTATAAGGCTTCCCGACGGAGCTGCCAGCATAAGTTTCCAGGCTCAAAGAAGGGTCAAAATCGTAGAGTTCATCCACACTTACCCCTACCTCAAGGCCAAAGCCCTCCCCATCCCCGAAGAAAAGGTGGAGAGGACCGTCCAGGCCGAAGCTTTGATGAGGGCTGTATTGGCCCTGTTTGAGAAAATCGTCCAGCTGGATGACGAGATACCCGAAGAAGCCTACGTTGCCGCCATAAACATAGAGGACCCCGGCTGGCTTGCCGATATAATTGCTTCTTCCGTTAAGCTTGACAACCAAAGGCGCCAAGAGCTTTTGGAGACAATTAACCCCTTGGAGCGCCTCCAGAAACTCAGCATATTCCTGGCGCGGGAACTGGATATCCTTGAGCTGGAAAGCCAGATCCAGGCTAAAGTCCAAGAGGAGATGGACAAAGCCCAGCGGGAGTATTTCCTCCGGGAGCAAATAAAGGTAATCCAAGACGAACTTGGGGAGTTGGACTCCCAATCCAAGCTTATTGCTGAGCTGGAAGAGAAGATTGAAAAATCGGATATGCCCCCGGAGGTTAAGGAAAAGGCGCGCAAGGAGCTGGAGAGGCTGGCCTCAATGCCTCCGGCTTCCCCTGAGATAGGCATAATCCAAACTTATCTGGATTGGCTCTTGGAATTGCCTTGGACCAAGGCCACCGAGGACGAAATTGACCTGGAAAAAGCGGCCCGAATCCTTAACTCCAGGCATTACGGTTTGGAGAAAGCTAAGGAACGCATCCTGGAGTACATTGCGGTGAAGAAGCTGGCTTCCAACAAGATGCGAAGCCCAATCCTCTGCTTCCTTGGACCCCCAGGGACAGGCAAAACTTCTATGGGCCGCTCCATAGCCGAAGCTCTGGGAAGGAAGTTCGTCCGAATGTCCCTCGGGGGGATAAGGGACGAAGCTGAGATACGTGGTCACCGCCGCACTTACATCGGCGCTATGCCCGGAAGGATAATCCAAACTATGCGCCAGGCGGGGACCATAAACCCTGTCTTTATGCTGGATGAAATAGACAAAATCGGTCTGGATTTCAGGGGCGATCCAGCCGCCGCCCTGTTGGAAGTCCTGGACCCGGAGCAAAACCACGCCTTCTACGACCACTACCTTGAGGTCCCTTACGACCTTTCCAAAGTCCTCTTCATCACTACTGCCAACATCCTGGATACCATCCCGCCGGCCTTACAGGACAGGATGGAGGTGATTGAATTCCCTGGGTATGTGGAAGAGGAGAAGGTCCACATAGCCCGCTATTTCCTCATACCTCGTCAGCTGGAAGAGCACGGCCTTGATAAGAACAGCATCAAGTTTTCGGAGATGGCTTTGCGCCGTATCATCCGCGAATACACCTATGAAGCCGGAGTCCGGAACCTGGAAAGGTGCATCGCTTCCATCTGCCGGAAGCTGGCCCGCAAGGTAGCCGAAGGCAAGAAAATACCTTCCCACATAACGGCCAATTCCCTGCCCAAATACCTCGGCCCGCCTCAGTATACCTACGGTATGGCCGAGGAGAAGGACGAAGTAGGAGTAGCGACAGGCATCGCTTGGACGGAAGCGGGCGGGGATATAATGCCGGTGGAAGTGACCTTGATGGAAGGGAAGGGGAATTTAATCCTCACCGGCCGGCTTGGGGAGGTTATGCAAGAATCGGCCCAAGCGGCTCTTTCCTATGCGCGTTCCAAAGCCAAAGAGCTGGGGATACCCAACTGGAACTTTGACCGGCTGGATATCCACATCCACGTGCCTGAAGGGGCAATCCCGAAGGATGGCCCATCGGCTGGGGGAACTATTGCCACTGCTCTCATTTCTGCCCTCTCCAACAGGCCAGTGCACAAAGATGTGGCTATGACTGGGGAAATTACTCTGAGGGGGAGGATTTTGCCCATAGGAGGGGTTAAAGAGAAGGTATTGGCTGCCCACCGGGCCGGCGTTAAAATCATCGTGCTGCCCAAGAAGAACAAAAAGGATTTGGTTGAAATACCGGCCAAAATCCGCAGGCAGCTCAAGTTCGTCTTTGTGGAAAGGATGGAAGAGGTGTTGCCGGTGGCCCTGGCCCCGGAGCCGATCGCTCCACCTCCCATACCGCAGGGACAAACCGGGAAGCGCCGCTCCACCCGGAAAGGCCGGACTTAAAGAGGGAAAAGTTCGGTGGAAATCCTAAAAGCTTTCAAGATTCGCGACTTCAGAACCCTCTGGATCGGCCAGTTTATTTCTCAAATTGGGGATTACTTAGCCCTCATAGCGGCCCTCGTGGTAATCCAGAAGCTATCGGGTTCTGCTCTCTGGTTGGGTTTCACAGCCATGGCTTTGACCTTGCCCCAGCTTCTTTTCGGCCTCGTGGGCGGGGTAATGGCTGACCGCTTTGACCGCAAGAAAGTGATGGTAATTTCGGACCTGGCGAGGGCGGCAGCTATTTTGATTTTAATTTGGGCTAAGAGCCCGCGTGAGCTTTACCTTTTTCCCCTCGTGGGGTGCTTCATGTCCGTGGCGGGGGTTTTCTTCGGGCCGGCTCGCAATGCCATCATCCCCAGCATCGTTTCCAGAGAAATGCTCCTTACCGCTAACGGCTTACTTCAAGCCAGCCAGATGCTGGCAGTTATAGCCGGTTCCTCTTTAGCAACTCTGGTGATCGCCACCTTAGGCCCAGCTTCCGCTTTCATCTTGGATAGCCTCACTTTCTTGATTTCAGCCGGGCTGATTTTTACCCTTAAGATTCCACCCCTGAACAATTCCGGCCCAAAAGAGGGCATATTTTGGCCCCAGCTCAAGGAAGGCCTTAGTTACATCAAAGAGCGAAAGCCTATCTTGGTGATTCTGGTGGTAGCTTCGGTGGCAACCCTAAGCTTGGGAAGCATCGCTGTCTTAGGGGTAGCCTACGTGGAAAACTACTTAGGGGTGAATGCGGAAAGTTTCGGCTTCCTCAACTCTATTCAAGGAATTGGGATGATAGCAGGTGGGCTTTCCCTCGGCTTTTTCTCGCGCTTTGCTTCTCCTCATTACTTGGCAAGCATAGCCATGATGGTTCTGGGGCTGGCTATCCTTTTCTTTGCCTTTTCTTCCCGCTTTGAAGCTGCCCTCCTCTTGGCTGCCATCATAGGGGTATGCGTGGTCGTAGCCAGGGCCACTTTGGCTGCCATCCTACAGGCCACTGTTCCCGATGAGAAGAGAGGCAGGGTGGAAAGCACGGTGAACACTTCCATAAGCTTTTCAACGGCCTTGGCGATGGGCCTTTCAGGCATTCTCGGGGCCGCCTTGGGTGTGAGGGCGGTTTTCACCTTAGCAGCGGCTGGGGTGATACTGGGAGGGATATTGGCTTTATTGGCCCTTAAGGTACCTGTGAGCCAGCCAAGCCCCCAAGTAAGCGAGGCTGCCCGCCGTTAGGGCCCAGCGGAAACCGAAGGACAGAGCTAACATCGCTGCGGATATTGACCCCACTACCGATAAAGCTCCGTTTACTCCCCAAGCCCAAGGTATGAGGTGAGGCCAGTTCTTACCTGTCTCCCTTATCCCCCTGGGGAAGGGTATGCCCATTAAGAGGCCAAGGGGTGCTAAGATAAGCCCAGCCAAAGTAATCCTCAAAGCCAGCGGTAAGCCCATGAACCCAGGGAAAACTTTCCCGATTACCCAAGGGTAAACAAGGGCCAAGGCCGAAACGGCCAGAAGCGAAAGGCCCCAAGGCGCTCTCCCCGAAAGCAAACTCCCAACCCCGGAAGAGACCAGGAGCGAGGCCACCACGATGGAAAATGCGTAGATGGGCCGGTCCAAAAACAGGATGAGCTTCTGGATTAAGGGCACTTCTACCACGATGTAACCAATGCCGAGTAAGCCAAAATAGGCTAAAACCCCTGCCCACGCTCTGGTCGGAATTCCTCCAGGTGCGGGGGCGAACCTCAGCGGAAAGATTATGAAGGCTAAAGCGGAAAAAGCCGCTATCCCAAGCAGGATTAGGAGTACCAAGTAACCGCTTCCTCCGAAAGGCAGCCAAACTTTACCCATCATCCTCAGGATGTAAGGGGTCTGAACCCACCGGAAAAAGTGGAAGAAGAAAGGCCGGTCATCGGTCGGGGGAGAAATATCAAACGGGTAAGCCTTTGTGAACTTATCTTCATCCTTAAGCAGAGCCACGAAGGCCCGGTAATGGTATGGCTCAGGAAGGACGTTGTAGACATTGGCCTCTTCCTCCCTCATCCCTTGATAGTATACGAGGTCAAACTTGCCCCGGCAGAATGCTTTAACTTTCTCAATTTCGTCGGAAGTGAAGGGCCTCTTCCCCACGAGCACCAGGACCGTTGACCAGCTCCTGAGAGCAATCAGGTGGGAAGAAGGGTTCACTGCCCCTGCTTTCTTCAACGCCTTTACGGCCAAGGCCCCAACCTTGAGGCTCTCGCTGGGCGGGACTTGAAACCAGCGGTGGATTACAAGGATTCCGTTGTCCGTGAGGTGGTTGAGGTAATCCTCAAACGCTTCCAAAGTGTAAAGGTAGTTTTCCGAAAGGCTGTAAGCCCCGGAAGTTATAACCCTCCGGCTATCGGCTAAGCTCAGGATTATGAGGTCAAATTTCTCATCGGTGCTTTTGAGGAAACTCCGCCCTTCCACGTTCACCACTTTCACCGCCGGATTGCGGTAAATTCCACCGGAAAATTCTCCCAGGAAATCCTGCACCGCCCATATCACCAAGGGGTTACCTTCCACCGCTGTAACGTGGGATGCCCCTAACTTGAGGGCAGTAAGGACCTCAAACCCACCCCTTGATTCCAGGATTAGCACCTTGGCTTGGGGTCGCAGCAGGTGCGGAAGGGCCGATGGAGTGTAGTCCAAGAATTCCAGGTTCGCCACCGGGGTAACCGGGGTTGGGTCACTGCCATCAATGAAGATGGCCTTCTGCGGCGGCAATTTCCCTTGGAAAGACAAGCTCAAGCCCGGAGCCGAATGGATGGTAGGCGCATCTACAACGTCAATCCTGGAGAAGGCATTCCAGCGGCGCAAGAGGAGCTTGGCCTCCCTCTGGTGGAGGGTTTGAGATAGCTCCTTGTAGGGGGAAAGCTTTATCTCCAAGAAAGGCGGTGGATTGAAGGCCAAAACGATTAATAAAATGCCGAGGAGGGAAGCCGGGATTTTCCTCAACCCCCCAAGGCTTCCGAGCCAAGCCAGCATCCCTATCAGAGCACACAGAGCTACCGAGCCCTCTCCGCCTACGGCTGGCAACGTAGCCAAGGGCAGGATGCAACCCAAAGCTGAACCACCCAGACTGGCGGCGTAAAGGGTGGCTGAACGGGCGGGGAAAGTCGCTAAGCTCAACCCTACCGAAAGCCCGCTCCAGAAGAAAGGCAGAGATATGGACAGGAAATAGGCCAGGAGGTAAAAGTACTGGATTGGCTCCCAAGCGATGCGGTAGGAGTCAAAGGGTATGTAATTGGCCGCAAGGTAGGAAAGCAGAACGCTTGCGGAGAAAGCGGGGCCAAACCAGGGGATAAGCTTTGCCAAACGTTCCTTCCAAGAGGGAGGGGCGATGTAGAGGAAAGAGCCGCTTGCTCCTATGCCCAAAAGGGCAAGGCTTATGGCCATGAAGGCAAAGTGATACCATTGAGCCAGGGAGAAAATTCGGGTTAGAGTTACTTGGAAAGCCAGCGAGCCGGCGGAGATGAAGAATAGGGTGGCGTAAACCCCGCCCACGAGTTTACCTCATGATTTCCAGAACCATCTCGGCGTAGACTTCAGCGGCGGCGAACAGCTCGTCAATTCGGATTCGTTCGTCGGGGGAGTGTGCCCATTGCTCATCCCCTGGGCCGAAGCCGATGGTGGGAATCCCAGCTTCGCCCATAGTGTAGACCCCATCGGTTGAGAACTTCCAGCACCCAAGGGGAGGCCTGAAGCCCAAGACCTTCTCCGCGGCTCTCAGGCCCGCTTGCACCAGGGGATGAGTCTGGGGTATGAACCAAGCTGGGTAATACTCCCTCACCTTCCAGGTGTAGCCGGTGTAACTGCGAGCTTCGTATTCGTTCACGGCGATTTCAGCATTAACCCCTTCCCTGATGACTATGCTCTGGATTTCAGCCAGGGCTTTGGCTTCTGTCTCCCCCAAGGTTAGCCTTCGGTCAACGTAGAAAGAGCAGATGGGTGGGACGGCGTTGCGGCTTGGGGATTCGCTCCTTATCCAAGTGACCGTTGCTGAACCTTTCCCAAGGAAGGCATCGTTCAAGAACTGAGAAGACATAAGCTCTATGCCGAAGATTATCCTGGAGGCAGCGTATATGGCGTTTTGGCCCAGCTCAGGGGCAGAGGCGTGGCAAGACTTACCCTTTGTGGTAACTATTATCCCCATTCGGCCTCTGTGCCCCTGGATTATCCGCAGGGAAGATGGCTCCCCGATTATGGCAAAATCGGGCGCTATACCTTCTTCCGAGAGGGAAGCTTTGAGGGCCGTGCCTTCGCTCGGCTCCTCCTGCACTACCCCTATGAAGTATACTGTGCCCGGAATTTTCACCCCGGCCTTGATGAGGGCCCCGAGCCCGTAGACCATGGAAGCCAATCCCCCCTTCATATCAGAAGCACCAAGCCCATAGAGGAACCCGCCATCTACTTCCCCACCGTAAGGGTCACGGGTCCAAGAGAAGTAATCCCCCACCTCTACTGTGTCCATATGCCCATCAAACAAGAGCACAGGCTTATCCCCCGTGCCTATCTTCCCTATCACGTTCCCGACTTTATCTACCTTCACTTCGGGGAAGCCCAAGTGCTCCATTTCCTCGGCAAGTCTCTGGGCTAATGCCCCCTCTTGACCGGAAGGGCTTGGTATTTGCACAAGTTCCTTGAGGAAATCAACCAAAGCTCTCTGGTCTGAAGGCGAAAGCCAGGTCATTTTCCCCTCCTTCAGTAAGCTCCCTCGCCTATCAAGACCTTGGGTATGGTCCGGATGAGGATTTTTATGTCCAGAAAAGGCGACCAATTCTCAATGTAGTATAGGTCCAAAAGGACCATCTCGTCAAAGGAAAGGAGGCTTCTCCCGCTAACCTGCCATAACCCGGTCATCCCTGGGGAGACGGCGAGGCGCTTCTTGTGCCACTCTTTGTACTGGGCTACCTCTGAGGGGAGAGGAGGCCTTGGCCCTACCAAGCTCATTTCCCCCTTGAGGACATTGTAAAGCTGAGGGAGTTCGTCCAAGCTAAGCCTCCTTATGAACTTCCCAACTCTGGTACAGCGGGGGTCATTTTTGATTTTGAAGATTGGGCCATCCACCTCGCTCAGCTCCCTTAGCCGTTCCTGCTCTTCTTCGGCCCCTCCCCTCATTGAGCGGAATTTGTACATTACGAACTCTTTCCCCCCTTTACCCACCCTAACCTGCTTGAAAAGGACAGGGCCTGGGGAATCCAGCTTTATGGCCAGAGCGATTATAAGCATGAGGGGGGAGAAGAGGAGTAGGGCTACCGAAGCTATAACTAAGTCCATAGCCCGTTTGACCATCTTTTCCCATCGCCTGAAGGCCACGGGCCTTAGGCTTATGAGAGGAAGGCCGCTAAGGTCATCCACTTCAATCTGGCTGAGGCTGATTTGGAAAAGGTCAGGCACGATTTTGGCCTTGACGTTGTAGCGTTCGCATTGCTCAATTATCCTCAGGATTTTCCGGTGATACATCCAAGGCAAGGTTATTATTACCTCATCTACCGCTTCATCCCGCACGATCTGGGGTATTTTTTCCAGCCCTCCAAGCCCTTTGAAGCGCCCTATGTAACCCTGCCCCTTTTCAGGGTTATCGTCCACAAACCCTACCACATGGTAGCCCAAGTGGGGTTGGGCCAGTAAGTTCCGAAGCACTTTCCTCCCTATGTCCCCAGCCCCTACTATTAGGACCCGGGTCACTCCAATGCCCCTCTTCCGGAGCACTCCTAACACCACGTTCCTAAGGACACGAGCCAGGCTCAGTAGAAGGACAGTGAAAGCGAAGGCGTAAATTAAAAGGAGGCGGGAGTAAAAGAGGGGGCGGTAGAAGAAGAAAATGGCCACCAGTAGCAATATCCCGGTCGCTGCCCCGGTGAAGATTGTGGTGAACTCATCGGAGAAGGATTTCTTTGGCTCGTAATCGTAAAGCTTCTGGACCAGGTAAGTGAGCATGAGGAGAAAGGCCAGGATTAAAGAGAAGGGGAAATAGAAGCGGTAGGGTACGTAGTGAGCTTCAGCTACTGGCTTTATCCACTCAAGCTCATACCGCACCCAATAGGCGAGGGCGAAGGCTACATTTATCAGAAAGAAATCGGCCAAGGCGGTGAAGAAAGCAACCTTCTGGCGGAACTTTTTCATAAGCGTGGCCTCCTTTCGGCCAAAGCTTCCCTGTAGATATTGACGGTTTCTTTAGCCATGAGTTCCCACGAAAACTTTTGAGCCTGCCGAAGCCCTTTAATTTTAAGCCTTTCCCTTTCTTCGGGGTCGGAAAGCACCCTCAGAATGGCTTCGGCCATGGCATCGGGGTCAAGGGGGTCAACCAAAATCCCCCCATCCCCTACTACTTCTGGCAAGCTCGCCACCTTTGAGGCCACAACCGGCGTGCCACAAGCCATCGCTTCAAGAGGAGGTAACCCGAAGCCTTCGTAAAGGGAAGGGTAGACAAAAACCTCGGCTGAGTTGTACCAGTAAACTTTTTCCTCCGGCGGGACGAAGCCGGGTAGTAGCACGTCTTCCTTGAGGTTAAGCCTTTCCACAGAAGCCAGTACTGGCCCGTAGCCCCACCCGAGACCGCCGGCCAGGACAAGCTTTACCCCCTCCCCTTTGATTTTAGAAAAGGCTTCCAGCAAGCGGACCAGGTTCTTGCGTGGTTCAATGGTTCCTAAGAACAGGATGAAGCGCTTAGGGAGGCCCTTTCGCTTTCGGAATTCTTCCACCTCTGCCTCGGGAAGGGGCCTCAAACTTTCATCGTATCCGCAATAGGTAACCCTCACTTTCCTTTCATCCACTCCCAGAAGTTTCACCAAATCCCTCTTAGTATTCTCGGAGATTGCTATGACCCGGCGAGCTCTTCTAACTGAAATGCGTGTGAAGAGGGACAGATAGAGCCTATTCCAAAGCCTAAAGCTTCCGGGATAATGGAGGAAGCTCAGGTCGTAAACTGTAACCAAGAAAGGGCAAGGGGAAAGCAGCGGTCCGACAAAGGCGAGGCTGTGGAGGAGCTCAACCTTTTCTCGCCAAAGGGCCCAAGGCTGGAAAAGCTGCTCCCATAGAATCCTGACCGGAGGGAAAGCGGTTGGCAAAGGGGTAAAACGCAGCTTTATTCCAGGGAACCGAGCCCTTTTTTCCCCCAAGAAAGCTACATACCGTCCTTCCCCGTCCACGATGGGGAGGAAACGGAGCAAGTTGTAGATATATTGATTTATTCCCGCCCCCCTATAGTTTTGGGTCAACGAAAGCAAATGGGCGTTAAGGCCTATCGTGTACTGGCCCAAAACTTTCCACCTCGCAAGGTTAATTCTATTATACCACAACCTTGGGAAGCAATGGGAATACGGGCAGATCCACGAGCTCGCATCTCCAGCCGGCCCTGGCACGGTAGGACAACTGCTCATAGTTGCCTTACGCTCTCCGCCCTATCCTACGGGGGTGGAAGGGGCGGAGCCCTACCCCTCGTAACCCCCCTGCGAGTGGGGTAAAAAGGGGGCGAGTTGCGAACCCCGGCAAACTTGCGCATGAGTGGGACCCAAAACCCTGGCAAACCCTCCGCCAACGCGGGGGGGGCCTCTAAACCTTTTCCGCGCGGGGGCGAAACGCCCTCCGGCTCA
>CAZPWR010000016.1:0-5277 GCA_964590555.1 uncultured Anaerolineae bacterium
TGAGCTCCCACCAAGCAAACCCTCCCTCGGAAGCACGCTCCCAATGTATAGCCGAGCGGTCCGATAACTTAGTGAGCTCCCAGGTGGGAATCGCTTGGATCGCCCCAAAGCCGAGCCAGGAAGCCAGCGTTGGAACCGTAAGCTGGATAGCTCTTCCCCAGGGAAGCCTTTTCCTGTAAGCTCGGTAAAAGAGCCAAGCCAGGGTTAGGGGTAAAATGGTCAGGCAAGACTGAGGAGCTCCTGCCAGCAAAACCATTGCCAGGCAAAGCCCTGAAACCCCAGCCCAGAGGAAAGAGCTTCGGTCAATGGCCAAGGTAATGGTCAAAAGGGAAGCGGGAAGCCATACCTCAGCTTCAAGCATGGAAAGCTGAAGGGGAGGGAAGCCGGTTAAGTATCCGCTAAATGTGAAGGAAACGGCAGCCAGGAAAGCACCCTTGCGGTTTTTCGTGAGGTAAAGGGCAAAGAGGTAAGTGAAAAGGCCAGCCAAGAAGAAGTGGAAGACAGCCTCCCACTGAAGGGCCTCCAAAGAGAGCTTTCCGCCGGTTAAGAAGGCAGTAACCCAAGTGATAGGGTAAAAGGTGGCGGCTTGAGGGTCAGCGAAGTGGGGGTAGCCGCAGGAGACAAAAGGATTCCACAAAGGTAGATGGCCGCGAGCCAGGTGAGAGGCCGCATAATACCGAGCGGGGAAAAAGATGTGGGTGAAATCGCCGGGCTTGAACCTGGCTTTATCGGCTGGGTCGGGAATCCACGTTTGCCAGAAGAAAACAAGAACAGCTAAGGCCAAGAGGGAAAGGTAGAAGCAATCCCGCCATGAAGGCTTAAGCTCTGCCTCCAAATCATCCCTCCTTGAATCCAAGCCTCCTAAGCAGCACTTTCCAAGATTCAACCGGGATTACGCCGCTTGAGGCCTGGTCGTGGCCGTAGCCCATGTATCCTTCGGCCACGTCTACTTCTACTTGGCCCAGGAAATCCAGGACATTGACATCGGCAGCAGTCCGGACACTGAAAGCAACGTAGCCGGGGATGTAGCCGTGGTTGGCTACAATTACGATGTATTTCGGGAGGCGGGTGCGCCAAATTTGGGCGATTAAAGGATGAACGTAGCAGGGGGTGGAAATTTCTACCAAAGCCACATTCCCGCTGAACTTGGGAGAGGCCTTTTTGGCCTCCTCCAATGCGGCTTTGGCTTCTTCCCGGAACTCATGGAGCAAGCGTGCTTCCGGGCTTGCCCCCTCCACGATTTCCCTCGGGTGCGAGGCTTTGAGCACAGCCTGAAGAGCTACCGAGGCATCGCCAGAGCTGCTCCTTCGCGCTGCATTGATTAGAGCTGTGGCCTCTTTGAGCCATTTGGCCTTGTATTTCTCCTTAGCCTGCTTAATGATGTCAAATGGCGCTTTATCCCCAAGATCGCTCAGCGTTCCAACGGCCGCTACCCAGTCCAAATCTTCCACATCAGCCACGGAACGGCACAGCCAAAAGGTGAGCAGGCTGGAGTTGGGTATGGGGTCCCAATGGTAACTGGAGATCAGGACCCCTTCCGGTGGCACTCCGTAAGGGCGGTGGTGGTCTATAAAGAGGGTGGGGACTCCGGGGACCACTGGCTCTTCCTTGCATCCCAAGTCCAGGACAAAGAGCCTTTCGGGGGCAAACTCTGCGGCTTGCCTTTTGGTTAGGGGAGTGTAAGCGTTTTGGCCCTTGCCGGTGATTAGAGTGGAGAAATCCTTAAAGCCCAAGCGCTCTAAGGTCTTGTGCATTATAGCGCCAGCTCCTATGCCATCGGCATCGCTGTGGGAGATGATGAGGGTGCGAGCGGAAGGGGGACAACGGCTCAAAAAAGCTTTGAAAGCCTCTATCGCCTCTTCAAGCCTCTCCTCCATATTCGCTCCTCACCCAGGGGCTAACTAATTATAGCATGTAGGCATGGGCAAAACAAACACTGCGAAGGCTAAGCCTCAGTGCGGCTTTTTAAAAAACCTGCGAGCAATTCGCCCATGATTTAAGGTCGGCGGAGGCCGACCTCTGGCCAAAGGCCCAAAAAGGACGATTTCAATCGGCATGAAAATTTTCCCTCGCCCCGTTTGCTTTGTGTTTGCCAGTGTATTCGGTCCCACTCGTGGCGCGTTTGCAGTGGATGGCAAATCGCCCCTCTCTTACACCCCCTTGTAGGGGACTGGGTCCCCTCCACCCCGGTTTGACAAAGGTCGGCGAAGGCCGACCTCTGGCCAAAGGCCCAAAAAGGACGATTTCAATCGGCATGAAAATTTCCCCCCACCCCCGCTTGCTTTGTGTTTGCCAGTGTATTCGGTCCCACTCGTGGCGTGTTTGCAATGGATGGCAAATCGCCCCTCTTAAACCCCCTTGTAAGGGGCAGGGGGGACGCCCCCCAAAGCCCCCGCCATGGGAGCTTCGCCCCCTGGATCCCCTATTCCCCCACTTCTATTCGCTTTAGGTTTGCCAGGGTTCTGGGGCCATTCGCGGCAAGGTTGCAGGGGGGACAAATCACTACCTTTATAAGGTTTTGCGGGGCACATCTCCACCCCCCCTGCCCATGCGTGGCGCAATGGAACTACCTAAGCTGGCTCAAACTGGCTATTGTAAAGTTCGGCGTAGAAACCCCCACGAGCCATGAGCTCCTCGTGGGTCCCTTGCTCTACTATGCTCCCATCCCGCACAACTAAGATTAGGTCGGCGTTTCGGATGGTAGATAGACGGTGCGCTATTATGAAAGTGGTCCGGCCACGCATGAAGGAATCCAGCGCTTCTTTGATTAAAAGCTCGGTATGGGTGTCAACGGAGCTGGTTGCTTCGTCAAGGATTAACATGGGCGGGTTGGCCAAAATAGCTCTGGCAATGGTCAAAAGCTGCTTTTGGCCCTGGGAAAGGTTTGTCATTTCCTCATTGATTACCGTGCGGTAGCCTTCCGGAAGCGAACGGATGAATCGGTCAATGCGGGCCAGTCGGGCTGCTTCCACAACCTCTTCATCGGTAGCTCCATCCCGCCCGTAGCGGATGTTATCCATAACGGTGCCATTGAATAGCCAAGTATCCTGGAGAACCATCCCGAAAAGCCGCCTGAGGTCAGAGCGGGCAAACTCTCGGACATCGTGCCCGTCTATGAGGATGGCTCCTTCGTCTACGTCGTAGAAGCGCATGAGGAGTTTAACCAAGGTCGTTTTTCCTGCCCCAGTAGGGCCGACTATGGCTACCTTCTGGCCAGGCTGGATTCGGGCGGAGAAACCCTTTATCACTGGTTTGCCCGGAATGTAGCTGAAATAGACGTTGCGGAACTCCACCTCCCCTCTAACTTCCTCCAGCCGGACCGGAAGCTCGGGGTCTGGGCTCTCTTCCTCCTCAGCTAAGAATTCAAAGACTCGCTCGGCTGCGGCCAAGGTTTGCTGCAGGATGTTGGAAATATTGGCCAGCTGGGTAATGGGTTGGGTAAAGGAGCGGATGTATTGGATAAAAGCTTGGATATCGCCGATGGCAATGCGGCCATGGACTGCAAGGTACCCGCCCAGTATGACCACAGCTACATAGCCCAGGTTCCCTATGAATCCCATGACTGGCATCATTATCCCTGATAGGAACTGGGCTTTCCAGGAAACGCTGTAAAGCTGCTGATTGTAGAGGTTGAATTGGCTTATGCTTTTCTCCTCACCATTGAAAGCCTTTATTACCTCATGCCCCCCGAAGGCTTCTTCCACGTGGCCATTTACAAGGCCAAGGTATGCCTGCTGCTGAGCAAAAAGACGCTGAGAACGGCTGATAATGAACATAACTACCCCACTGGATAACGGGATTATGAGCAGAGCTACCAAAGTCATCTGCCAGGAGATGGAAAGCATCATGGCCAGCATCCCCAAAACCGTCACGATGGATGTGATAATCTGGGTCAGGTTTTGGTTCAAGGTTTGGTTGATAGTATCAACATCGTTGGTCAAGCGGGAAAGGATTTCGCCGTGCTGTGTCCCGTCAAGGTAGCGGAATGGGAGACGCTGGATTTTGGCCATAATTTCCCGGCGAAGCTTATAGGTCACTTGCATCGCCACATTGGTCATAAGCCAGCCCTGAGCATAGCCCAAGCCGGCGGAAAAGAAGTAGAGCCCAAGCACGGCCAGAAGTATTTTCCCAATAGCGGGAAAGTCAACCTCTCCTGTTCCGGTTAACTGAGCGATGAGACCCTCAAAAAGTTTTGTAGTAGCCGAACCGAGTATTTTAGGGCCGAATATGGAGAAGGCGGTGGAAGCCCCGGCCAGGAGGAAAACGACGAGGATAGTAATGCGGTATGGGCTTAGGTAAGCGATAAGCTTGCGGGCTGCCCCGATGAAATCCCTTGGTTTCTCCACCGGACCTAAGTGCATATGGCCTGGGCCTCCCCCCATTGGCCCGCGGCCGAATGGGCTTCGCACTCCAGGGGCAAACGGGCCAGAAGGGCGAGTTGCACTCATATCCTTACCTCCTCAAGCTTAAGCTGCGATAAGGCAATCTCCCGGTAAATCTCGCATTTCTCCATAAGCTCCTCATGGGTTCCTTGGGCGATAAGCTGACCCTCATCCAGCACCAGGATGCGGTCGGCATCTTTTATGGTAGCAACCCTCTGGGATACGATGATTATGGTGCTTCCCCTTAGGTAATCCCGAAGGGCACGCCGCAACCTGAGGTCGGTCTGATAATCCAACGAGGAAAAGCAATCGTCAAAGATGTAAATTGAAGCCCGCTTAACCAAAGCGCGGGCGATGGTCAAACGCTGGCGCTGCCCGCCGGAGAAATTGACCCCTCCCTGAGCAACAGGCAGGTTAAACCCGTGGGGATTGGAGAGGATGAAATCCGTGGCTTGAGCCACTTCCAATGCCTGATGCAATCGCTCCCCGGGAGCTTCCTCATCGGCGAAGCGGAGGTTGGATTCAACCGTCCCGCTGAAGAGGTTGGCATGCTGCGGCACATAGCCAATGTGGGCCCTCAAATCCTTCAAACGGACCCGCCTTATGTCTACCCCACTTATGCGTATCTCCCCCTCGGTCGGGTCGTAGAAGCGGAGGATGAGGTTTATGAGCGTGGATTTTCCAGAGCCTGTGGTCCCGATGATTCCTACGGTTTCGCCAGCCTGGATGGTAAAGTTAATATCGCGAAGCACATACTCTTCAGCATTCGGATAGCGGAAAGATACGTGGCGAAACTCTATCGTAGGCCTTAAGGGATAAGGCAGGGGTACAGGGTTTTCGGGGTCTTTTACGCTTGGCTCTGTCTCCAAAACCTCGGCTATGCGGTTGGCAGCTA
>CAZPWR010000017.1:0-8326 GCA_964590555.1 uncultured Anaerolineae bacterium
GACAAAAGAGATCGCCAAGAAGAAAAAGAAAGGCCAGTTCCTCGTGATAGCTGGGTGTTTGCCCCAGCTTTGGGGTAGGAAAATTGCAGAAGAAATACCGGAGGCCGATGCTTTCTTGGGGACAAAGAGGTGGATGGAGATTGGAGAGCTGGTGAAGAAACTGGCAGAATCGCCCGAAGAAAAGCCTCTATTGTTAGGCGATCCACAAGGCCCACCCTTTGATTCAGACGGCCTTTCAACCGCCTGGGGAAGCTCGGCTTACCTAAAGATATCAGAAGGGTGTAGCTCAAAGTGTGCCTTCTGCACTATACCGACCATAAAAGGCCCTGCCCGCAGTTTCCCACGCCACGCCCTCGTGGAAGAGGCCCGCAGGTTAGTAGAAGAGGGGGTGAAGGAAATTATCCTGATAGCTCAGGATACAACCGCTTACGGCCTGGATAGAGGAGAAAAGGATGGCCTTGTAACTCTTGTGGAAGAAATCTTGGAAGCAGCTCCGGCTTTGAAGTGGCTTAGGATAATGTACGCCTCCCCCTTGCGCGTAACTGAAAGGTTTATCCAAGCGATGAGCTCATACCCCCAAATCTGCCATTACCTTGACATCCCCATTCAACATGCTCACCCTGAGGTTCTGAGGAGGATGCGTCGCCCTTACAATGCAGAGAAGATAAAGAGCTTGATAAATTGGATTCGCCAAGCTATACCTGATATTGCCATAAGGACCACTTTTATCGTCGGCTATCCGGGGGAGACGGAGGAAGCTTTCCGCTTTTTGGTGGATTTTGTGGAGGAAATGGCCTTTGACCGCGTGGGGGTCTTCATTTACTCCCGGGAAGAAGGCACGCCGGCTGCCCTGTTGCCGGACCAAGTCCCTGAGGAGGTCAAAGAGGAAAGGTATCAGGAGCTCATGGCTGTCCAGCAGCGAATTTCCTACGAGAAGAACTTGAAGTTGGTGGGTAAGGAGTTGGAGATTTTGGTGGAGGGCTACGGGCAGGGCTTGAGCGTTGGGCGCAGTTACAGGGATGCCCCAGAAATAGATGGATTGGTTTTGGTGAAAGGCAAGCTGAAGCCTGGCGAGATGGTAAAAGTGCGCGTGGTTGAGGCCTTGGAGTACGACCTTATAGCTGCGATTTAGCCCTTTTCCTCCTCTTTGCCCAATACCCTGTAGGGGACTGAGATGGATTCAATCTGGCGTTTTTGTTCTTCCACCACTCGGCGAGGGCTTAGCTCCAGGAAAACTTTCAAGGCCAGGAGTGCCAGAATTATATCATCAATCTGCCCCAGAATTGGTGTGGCATCGGGTGAAATGTCTATAGGCAGGAGGATGTAGACTATGGGGATGAGGAGGACAAGGGTTTTGAGCCAGGCGGGAACTCTTGGGTCTTTGAATAGACGCCATATAAGCCTTATCTGCTTGAATCTCACGTTCTTCAAGAGTCCTCCTTCACTCAATACCACCTTTTTGGGATAATGCGGCCGCTATATCATCCAGGGTAGGGCGGCTGCGCTTTATGAATGTTTTGAAGCGCTTTTCAAAGACCGAACGAGGTAAGAGCACCCTCCGGCCACATTTCATGCACTTGAGTCCGATATCAGCCCCTACCCGGACTACAAGCCAATGGTTTGCCCCGCAGGGATGGGGCTTACGCAATCTGACTTCATCATCAATGTGCACATCTATAGGCATGTCCTACCTCAGAACTTTTCTCTGAGGGTGAAGGTAATAACTCCAGAAGGCGGGAGCCGCTCCAGAATTCCGCCCTTTTCTCCCACAAGTATAAGTCCAAGCGTATCGCCTATTTCTAATCCCAGATACTTCAGCGGCACCGCAATCTCCAGTACCTTCTCGGAGCATGCCAGATTGTGTATTTCCTTTACTGGGCGCCAGACTTCTTGGCCCTCGGCTTTAAAAAGCACTGCCTTTGGTTCGTGAGGGGAAATTTCCAAAGCCCAAGCAAATCCGTTAGCGGTTTCCACTTTCTCGTCCAAGTGGCGGAACTGCCAGTTTACTCTATCAGCCGATGGGCTTACGAAGTAGACGGAGAGAGGGATAAATTCAATAGGTTCACTGGTTTCCACACGGAGGTAGAGGGTTCCTGGGTCATAGCCGTAATATAGGCCATTCAGGAGCTGGCTTGAGGGGCGCATTGCCCCACCTATTGAGCCCCGTACATATCCGGCCTTAGCCCAGTCAGAAGCAGCTTGAGGGGAGGCGGTGAGCCTGGGTGATGTGAATCCAGAAGGGACCCTTTCAGCCACTATTGCTGCCCTTAGTATCGGATAACTCAGCCATTCCGGCACAGGAAGGCCAAGGTTTGTGTAGACTCCACTCAGGTGCCCCCTGAAAGCTTGGTCAAATATCTGCTCTTGCTCGGATACATTACGGCTGTAATACCACCAGAACCAATCGCTTCCTTCCGCTCTGTAGATGCATTCCCACGCTCTTTCCAAGGTCTCCAGGTCGGCAAGGGGGTAGTTTTTCTGCCAGTTGACTAAATCTTCTCGGACTTGGGCCAATGCTTCCCAAGCTTGGTTTTGAGCTTCTTCCCCTATCCAGGTCTCCAAGTTCCCGTTTATCCAAGAGCCGGTGGCTATGTCGGTTAGGGTTTCCTGCGGGGGGAACCTTTCCAAGAAATCTCTAACCCTTACACACTCTATCTCGGGCTCTTCGGAGAGCATGCGGTAGAGGTTGTGCAGGAAGACGTCTCCATTGTGCTCGTAGTGTTCCCAGCAGTTTTCGCCATCCAAGATTATAGTGACAAGGTAAGGCTTATCCTTGGGCAAGCGGTCTTTTATGGCCAGAAGCCTGCCTACTAAGTCCCGCGCTGCTTCGTATCCATCCATGTATTGATAGACAAAGCCGATGCGGTCTGAGAGGAATCGGTCTCGGAAGAGGACTACTAAGCTTTTACCGTCAATCTGGACCTTATATGGCTGGTACAAGATTTCAGGGCTTTTGAGGTGGCCTTCTGAGTCCCTCTCCAAGTTTACATTCAGCGTGCGAGCCAATATAGCTTCGTCAGTGGCAAGCCAGGATAGGCCTCTGCGAGCCAGGATTGGGATTAACTCTGGGCAGACGGCTCCTTCCGGAGGCCAAAGGCCAACTGGCTCATGGCCGAAGAGTGTGCTGTGGAATTCAATAGCACGACGGATTTGCTCTTCGGCGTCTTCGGGGTGGGAGAAGATTAAGGAGGGCAGGGTTAGCCAGGGGCTGGCCCGATGGGCGTTCTCGGTGTTTATGAGGAGAGGTAGGATTGGGTGATAAAAGGGGGAGGTTGCCAGTTCCACTTGCCCCTTGGCTTCAAGCTCTCGGTAGAGATGGATTATCCCTCCCATTATCTCCCGGTGTTTATCCATGAGCTTGCTGAAATCTTCCAGGGAAAAGTTTCCCCCCTTTTCAACCAAAGCTTTGAGGATTGGGTCGCTTTCCAATTTATTGGGGTCAGTCCAAGCCAGGTTGAACCAGACGGCCAGGTCTCTGAAGTAAGCGGAGGAAAAGAGGTTAGGAGCTTGCCTGACGTATGGCCGGAGTTCCAGAAGCAATTGGTATCGGGGGTACCGAGCGATGAAGCGCTCGTGGTTTATGCTGAAGAAGTGGGTTAGGATGTATTCTTTTTCCGCTTCAGACCATTCTTCCCTAAAGCCCAGCTCCATGGCTGGGTCAATAGCTTCTCCTTTCAAATAATCCAAAAGCTGTGAGAGGAGGGAGGGGACGAGGGTTATGGTGGCTTTTATGCGGGGGTATTGGCTCAGGACTTCAGCCATGTGGAGGTAATCTTTCACAGCGTGGAGGCGAAGCCAGGGCAATAGGTACTTGCCCGATATCGGGTCCTTGTAGTATGGCTGATGCATGTGCCAGATGAAAGCTAAGTATAAAGGCATTTTAAGGCCCCCAAGAGATGCTGTGGTCCATCCAGTTCCCGATGGATTCGGATAAGTTGGTTAGGAGACGGACATCTGAGCCATCGGAGCGCATTGTGTATAGGCCCCACTTGCCCCCTCGGTGGGAGAGAAAGGCCAAGCAGCGTCCGTCGGGAGACCAGGCGGGAAGGCCGTCTATGTCGGGGTCTGTGGTGAGGCGGCTGATTTTGCCTGTCTTCAATTCTAAAACGTATATTTCCCAGTTGCCATCTCTTTCTGCCGACATGAAGGCAATTTTTGAGCCGTCGGGCGAGAAGGAGGGGGCGGTATCGCCGGGGGAGGAAGTGAGCAGGCGGAAGTTTGAGCCATCTGCGTTTATGGAGATAAGGCCGCAGTTTGAGGTAGAAGGGATGCACCCTTGGAATACCAAGCTTCGGCCGTCGGGCGACCAAGCTGGCCTTGTGCCAAAGGCCAATTCATGCGTTTCTTCTAAGCCTAAAACCCAGCCAAGGTAAACCCTCCACTTCCTATCGCCTTCCCGGCGGGAGGCGAAGGCCATTTGTTTGCCATCCGGAGCCCAGGAGGGGAAGGTGTCTTCGGCATACGTGGTGACCCTTGCCCTTTCGCCGCCTAAGGATGGGATGCGAGCCAGCCCTATCATGTCCTCCTGGAGGGAGCGAAATAGCAAGGTAGTTCCATCGGGGGAGAAAGCAGGGTTGGACGCATTTTCGGCGATTTTGCGGATTTGGCCTCGGCTTAGGTCCATGGAGTAAATCGTAAACGTGGATTTGATGGGGTCGTAATCGGCCCAGGCGATGTGGCCTAAGCACATGCCCAAGGGCCTGGTAGGTGTGAAGACAGCGGTAGAAGTCGGTCCTGGGGAGGGTGTCGGGGTTGCTACGTGGCAGAATGTGTAGGCTTTGTATAGTTCGGCTTTGATTTTGGCGTCAGGTTCGGGTATGAGTTTGTATTGAGCTTCGGCTTTGCACCATTCTCCGCTGTGGGCGAGGGCTCTGGCGTATTCGGTTCGTGCTTCTCGGAGTTTGGCCTTGGCGTCTTTGTAATCGGGGTATTTCTGCGTGATTGTCTCCAAGGCTTGGATGGCTTTTTCCCAATTTGCTCCCCAGAAGGTAATAGCTTCAAGGTACAGAGTGGCTTTTTCTTTCTCTTCGTTTACCTTCGGGTCCTGGGGATTGAAGGCGAGGGCTTTTTCAAAGTATTGGATGGCGATTTCCAGCTCGTTTTCTTGGACCTTGGCCAGTCCTGCTTGGTAGAAGGCCGCGCTCATCATATCAATTACGGCTGCTTTTTTGTAATCTGGGGCCAGGAGGTGGAGGTTTTCCAGGGCCTGAGCAGCTTCCTCCCACTTGCCTTCCCGATAGAGGTTCTGGGCTTCTTGGAAAGCGTTTTCCAAGACGTTTTCGGTTATCTGTTGTGGGGGTGTGGCTGCGGTGGTCTGTTGGAGGAGTGGTTTTAGTTCGGAGAGTCTGCGCAGGGCTTCCTCGTTCAAGGGGTAAAGGCGTAAGGCTTCTTCAAACTCGGCATAGGCGAGTTCAAGGTTCCCTTCTTTAAGGCGAGCTTCTCCGCGCTTGTAGTGTTCCCAGGAGCGTTGTTGAAGCGATTGGTTGAATTTTTCCACTCCTTGTTTTAGTCCGAAATATCCGGCCAAGGAGAAAAGGCAGGCTCCGGCTAAGAGGATTGTGGCCAGGGCCAAGAATTGGTATCTTTTTTGTGTCATTTTGGTGAGGAACATAAGGTTAACCTCCGATAGATTAATTATAGCGGGCAATGGGGAAAAGGCAACTTGCCAGCCCCCTCCTCCTTAGCCGCTATTTGGAGGTAAAGGGTTGGGGTCTGCGGGGTTTTCCCACCCCGTTGGCTAAGGGTTTGCCAGTGGTCTGGACCCCACTCGTGGGCAGGTTGCAAAAGCTTGCAGCTCGCCCCATTTTTACCTCCCTCGCAGGAGGTTACGGGGTGGGGGCACATCCCCCAAATCCCCTGCCAGGGGTTCTGCCCCTGGACCCCCTATTTTCCCACCCCCATTTGTTGAGGGTTCACCAAGGTTTCGGGCCCCACTCGTGGGTGGGCTTCAGGAGATGGCTACTCGCCACTTTTTACCCCTCTCGCAGGGGAGTTACGAGAGGCGAAGGCCAACCTCTGGTCAGAGGCCAAAAGAGGCTAATTTCAATCAGCGCAAAAGGGAATTAACCATTTCCCCGACTCAAGATAAAGGCAAAAGCATCCTCCAGGCGTGGACGCACTACTTTTATGTGCCGAACTGTTACTCCTCCCCTTTCCAGCTCTTCCTTGAGCTCCTCTTTCTTCCCCTCCGCATCCTCCACAAAGACGTGGATGAGCTCTCCATAGGTTTGGATTCCCATGACCCCTTGGGCAGCTCTGAGGATTTCCTTCGCTTTGCGGACATCAGAAGGGATGACCTCTATCACTTCGCTTGGCACTATCTCCTTCAGTCTTGAAGGCTCGGAGCAAACCAGGAGTTTCCCTTGGTGCATAAATCCGACCCTGGAGAAACGCTCGGCCTCGTCCATGTAGCAGGTGCTTACTACGATTGTAGTTTTCTGGAGGTGAAGCTCGGTTATAAGCTCCCAAAACTCCCGGCGGGATATAGGGTCAACCCCGGTAGTGGGTTCATCCAAGAGGAGGATTTGGGGGTTATGGATGAGGGCACAAGCCAGCGCCAGCTTCTTCTGCATCCCTCCCGAGAGCTGAGAGGCCCGACGGTTCCGGAACCCTTCAAGCCTGGCAAAACGCAAGAGCCTCTTTATCCTCTCCTCCCTGACCCCTGCGGGCACTTCAAACAGGTCGGCGAAAAAGTTCAGGTTCTCCATAACCGTGAGGTCGCCGTAGAGGGCGAAGTGCTGAGGCATGTATCCCACAATCTTCTTGACCTCCTCGGCTTGGGTTACCACGTTGTAACCACCTACGAAAGCTGCCCCGGAGGAAGGGGCCATTACGGAAGCCAGAACCCTCAGAGTTGTAGTCTTCCCAGCCCCATCGGGCCCAACCAAGCCGAAGATTTCTCCTCGGTAAACCTTAAGGTTCAGCCCTTCCACTGCCTTTACCCGACCGAAGACCTTGGTCAATTCTCTGGTTTCTATTACGAGCTCCTGCTCCATCATTCCAACCTCTTGCGTATCCTCAAAGTTGCCCCCAGGAATATTGCCATCCCAAGTAAGGCGAGTGGGATTATATGCTCCCAGAGGGCCGTAACCCCTACCCCTTTCACAATTATACCCCGCACTATGGTCATGTAGTAGCGGAGTGGGACGATGTAGCTAAGGAGTTGCAGGGCTTTCGGCATTGCTTCCAAGGGGAAGATGAAGCCCGAAAGGAAGATTGAGGGTAGGACGATGAAGAAGGCCAGGAACATGGCTTCCCGCTGGGTATTGGCTACGGAGGAGATAAAGAGGCCTATGCCCAGAGTGGCGAAGAGGAAAACGAAGGAAAGGGCCAAAAGCAGCGGTATGCTTCCCCTTATGGGAACTTTGAACCAAAAGTGGCCAACTAAGAGCACTTCCCCCAACTCAAGGAAAGCGATAGCCACATAAGGGGCGATTTTCCCAGCCAGAAGCTCAAAAGGCCTTATTGGGGTGACCATGAGCTGCTCAACGGTGCCTTGCTCTTTCTCCCGAACTATAGCCAAAGCAGTGAGGATGGTGGTGATAAGGCCCATTATGAGGCCAATGAGGCCCGGAATCATGAAATTAGAACTGCGCATCTGCGGGTTGTACCAGACCCTTGGGATGGCCTCCACAATGGGAGAGCCTTTCACGGGCAAAAGCTTCAAAGAAAAGGCCTGAGCGATGCTCTGGGAGGCGGAAAAGGCAGTGTTGGCCACATTAGGGTCGGAACCGTCTATGATGAAGTAAACCGATGCCTTCTCCCCGCGAGTGAGGGAGGAGCTATAGCCCGCAGGGATAATCATGCCTGCCCTGGCTTTCCCGCTGTCTATCAGGTGAGCGAGCTCTTC
The DNA here is from genome assembly GCA_964590555.1 of uncultured Anaerolineae bacterium. Classification (GTDB taxonomy): domain Bacteria; phylum Chloroflexota; class Anaerolineae; order SpSt-600; family SpSt-600; genus SpSt-600. The sequence continues at coordinate 7,850 of CAZPWR010000017.1, forward strand.
TTCCGAGCTTACAAAATAGACAGGGTTGAAGTAATTGGAGGCCTTGTAAGCTTCAACGAGCTCCCGACTGGCTCTTGAGCGGTCAAAGTCCAGGACTGCAATCCTTAGCTGCTTTACATCCAGGGTAGCAGCATAGCCCAGGAGGAACATCTGAATTAGTGGGATTAGGAACATGACCGCTAAGGTTCGTGGGTCACGGCGTATGTGTATCACCTCCTTGCGCATGATGGCCAGCAACCTCCTTCCCACGGCGCACCTCCCGCTAATTTCAGGCGCTTACTTGAGAAGGAGAGAGAGGACTAAGGGGGCTATGTCCTCAGCCGAAAGGGAGATGGGAGTTGCTAAGCTTTGCTCTTCCCCACCATAAACGGCCAGAAAACCTTCAGGGGCGAGGGAGATGAACATCATGATTTCCCCCTCTCTCATACCTTCGGCCAGCGGCTTCAGACTTTCGGCGGTCAGGGCTGAGGCTTGGGG
>CAZPWR010000018.1:0-3445 GCA_964590555.1 uncultured Anaerolineae bacterium
GGGCGGATTGAGGAGCTGAGGCGTGAAGGGACGGCCTGGAGTAACCCATATTTGGTGCTTTTAGGTTTGCCAGGAGAGCCTGGGAAGTTGCGAGTAGCTTTTTCCTCCAGCCGTAAAATAGGGAAGATAGTGCGCCGCAACCGGGCCCGCAGGCTCCTCAGGGAAGCCGTGAGGTTGAATCAGCACCACATTAAAAAAGGCTGGGACCTTCTATTTATAGCCAGGGCTGGCCTGGCCGGGGCCTCCCTTGAACAAGCCCAGGAAGCAGTTAGAGAAGTCCTTAAGAAAGCACGCTTGTGGCAGGAGGAGATAGAGTGAAAAAATTGACCCTCCTTTTAATTCGTTTTTACCAAAAATTCATCTCGCCGCTTAAACCCCCAACCTGCCGTTTTTATCCTTCTTGTTCCGAATACACCTACCAGGCTGTAGCCCGCTATGGCCTCGTAAAAGGGGGGTGGTTGGGGATAAAACGACTGAGCCGCTGTCACCCTTGGAACCCCGGCGGTTACGATCCTGTTCCTTAGGAGAGGAGAGATGTGGGACCTTCTGGTGGTAACGCCTATAAAAGAAAGCATAACTTTCCTAAGCCATGTCATCGCCTCGGTTGGGATACCTTACTCCTTTGGCTTTGGGATAATTCTCTTCACCCTCATCATCAAGCTCCTCACCCTGCCCCTGAACATCCAGCAGATGAGGGCGGCTAAAGCCCTGCAAGACCTTCAGCCGAAACTCCAAGAACTTCAGAAAAAGTATGGGAAGGACCGAGAAAAGCTGGCCCAGGAGCAGATGAAGCTCTACAGGGAGGCTAACGTTAACCCACTGGCAGGATGCTTGCCAAGCCTCGTCCAACTTCCGATTTGGATAGGCCTTTACCAAGCTCTGTTCAAAATGGCCCAGGAAGGAATCTTAGCCGAAGGGTTCTTCTTCATCCCAAGCCTTGCCAAGCCAGTGGGAATGGGTTGGCTTTGGCCTCCTTCGGCCTGGCAATGGCCTGACATGCCGGCTTACCTCGTTTTACCCATCCTCACCTTTGTAACTCAGTTTTTGGTCCAGAAGATAAGCTCACCTCCTACTACCGACCCGCAACAGGCAGCGATGAACCAGATGATGTATTTCTTCCCCTTCATGCTCTTCTTCTTCGCCCTCCAGGTCCCCTCAGGCCTCAGCCTATATTGGGTGGTCATGAACTTATTCACCATGGTCCAGCAATATATATTCATGCAAGGGTGGAAGAAACCCACTCCTACAGGGAGGAAAACCCATGGCGAACGGACCAAAAAGCCTTGAGGTTACTGGTCCGACCGTTGATGAAGCCATAAGTAAAGGCTTAGCCGAGCTTGGGAAAAAGTTAGAGGAGGTGGAGATAGAGGTTATTTCCGAAGGGAAAAAGGGCTGGCTTTTCCTCAAAGGGGAACCAGCTAAGGTTAAAATCACCGTGAAAGAGCCCCCTAACGTAGAAGAAGTAGCCAAGGAAACCTTAGCAAACCTCGTGCAGAAGATGGGGTTCAAAGCCAAGGTCGTAAGCAGAATCGGTTACGATATGGTAGGTGAGGAAGGGGAAGAGCCTCCATTGGTCCTTAACCTTACCGGTTACAGCTTGGGTATGCTTGTAGGTCGGAAAGGCGAAATACTCTCAGCCCTACAGCTGCTTACGAGGGCGATCGTCAGCCGTAAGGTAAGCCAAAATGCTAACATAATCGTAGACGTGGAAAATTACCGAGCCAGGAGATGGAAGTACCTGTCCCGCCTCGCCCTCCGGATGGCAGAGAAAGTGGAGAGAACGCACAGAACTGTGGTCCTTGAACCTATGCCCCCTTACGAGCGCCGCATAATCCACCTGGCCTTGAAAAACCACCCCACCGTGACTACTAAAAGCATAGGCGAGGGGGAAAAACGGCGAGTTACCATATTCCTTAAAAATCAAGAAGGATGAACCCTACATCTCGGCCCGATTTTTTAGCCGTAGGCCACGTAACCAAAGATTTAACTCCTGAGGGATGGACCCTTGGGGGAACTGTTTCTTATGCTTCCATAACTGCCAGGAACTTGGGCAAGAAAGCGGCTATTGTGACTTGCGCTGGCAAGGATTTGCCGTTGAAAAGGCTCCTCAGCGGGATAGAAATATTCAATGCCGATAGCTCCGGCACCACCACTTTCCGAAACGTCTACTCGGAAGAAAGGCGAACCCAGTTTGTAAAGGAGGTGGCCGCTAAAATAACCCCATCCCACATCCCCGAAAGCTGGCGTAAAGTGCCCATCGTTCTAATTGGCCCTGTAGCTATGGAAGTGGAAGAAGAGGTTGTGGAGCTTTTCCCAGAATCCTTAGTAGGGGTAACTCCACAGGGATGGATGCGGCGTTGGGACCAAGAAGGCTTGGTCCATTACCGCCTTTGGGAGGAAGCGCCTCGCATCCTCCCTAAAGTCAAAGCCTTAATCTTGAGCGAGGAAGATGTGCAAGGAGACTTGAAGCCTGTGGAAGAATTCGCTCGCCTGGTAAATATCCTTGTGCTTACTCAAGCCGAGCGTGGTGCTACGCTCTACTGGGGAGGGAAAAAGGAAAGCTTCCCGGCCCGACCCGCTCGCTTAGTAGACCCCACCGGTGCCGGCGATGTCTTTGCTGCTGCCTTCCTCATCCGCTATTACGAAACTGGTGACCCCCGCCGGGCTGTTCGCTTCGCCAATGTAGTAGCTTCCTTCTCTGTGGAAGCGCCTGGGATAAACGGTATACCCAACCGCCAAACCGTTGAAGATTGGATGGCAAAAGAAGGATGGGAGTAATCTACACTATTGCTAACCAAAAAGGAGGAGTTGGTAAGACCACTACGGCTGTTAACCTGGCTGCTTTCCTGGCCGAAGCTGGGAAGAAAGTCCTTGTCGTTGATATTGACCCTCAGGCTAACGCCACCTCAAGCCTTGGGGTAGACAAAAATTCCCTCCCCATCTCTATCTACAATGTGCTGATAGAGAACTTGCCTGTGACTGAAGCCATAACCCTTACACGCTGGCTGCGGCTTGATTTAGTCCCTTCTTCGCCGGCCTTGGCTGGTGCCGAAGTGGAAATGGTGAAAATGCCGGCCCGAGAACAGCGTCTCAAGAAAGCCCTCTCACCTGCAGTAGGGCGTTACGATTACATCCTCATAGACACTCCCCCAAGCCTTGGCCTTCTTACGTTGAACGCTTTGGTGGCGTGTCACGGGGTTATAATTCCGGTGCAGTGTGAATACTTGCCTCTGGAAGGCCTCGCTCAGCTTGTAAAGACAATACGTTTGGTCAAAGACAATCTAAACCCGCACCTACGTCTCACCGGCCTCATCCTTACCATGTATGACCCTCACACCACCTTGTCCAAGCAAGTGGTCCAAGACGTGCGTTCTCACTTCAAAGGCTACGTATTCCGCACGATTATTCCTCGCAGCGTTAGGTTGAGCGAAGCCCCAAGCCACGG
>CAZPWR010000019.1:0-4349 GCA_964590555.1 uncultured Anaerolineae bacterium
AAGAGGTAGCTCTGGGGGTAGGGTATGAACAGCTCCACCCATTCGTACTTTGCCCTCAGAATCTCCTCAACCTTTTCCATGAGCTTATCAAGGCCTGTCTTCTTCAAGGCGGAGATGGGGATAACGTTGGGGTAATAGGAGGCCAGGGCCTCTACTTGGCCTGGGTTTTCAAGCTTGTCTATCTTGTTTAAGGCGGTAATTATCGGCTTATGGTTGGCACCAAGTTCACGGAGGATGTCCCACACAGTCTGGCTCTGGTTGAGGGCGTGAGGGCTGGTTATATCAACCACGTGGATGATTATGTCGGCATCAAGCACCTCCTCCAGAGTGGCTCGGAAAGCAGCCAGAAGTTGCGGCGGGAGCTTTTGTATAAACCCAACTGTATCGGTAACCAGCACCTCTTTCCCGCTGGGGAGCTTAACCCTCCTTGTGGTAGGGTCAAGGGTGGCGAAGAGTTTGTCTTCTACCAAGACGTTGGCATTGGCCAAGGAATTAAGTAAAGTGGATTTGCCGGCGTTAGTGTAGCCAACTATGGCCACTATCGGTATCCCTACGCTCTTCCTCCTCTGACGGTAGAGCTGGCGATGGGTTTTTATGTGTTCCAGCTCCTCCTTAAGGTGCGCAATCCTCTCTTTAATCCGGCGCCTGTCCATTTCCAGCTGGGTTTCACCTGGACCCCTTAGGCCTACCCCAGTGCTGCCACCCCCAGGGCCTCTCATTGTGCTGCGGCCCCCAGCCGGCCCCCCAACCTGGCGTGAGAGGTGGGTCCAGTAGCGGGTAAGGCGAGGAAGCCGGTATTGATATTGAGCCAGCTCTACCTGGATTCGCCCTTCGTGGGTTTTGGCGTGCTGGGCGAAGATGTCCAAGATGAGGACTGTGCGGTCTATTATCTTGACCTTGAGGGCCTTTTCCAGTTCCCTCTGCTGGCGAGGCGATAGCTCTTCGTCAAAGATGATGAGATTGCAGCCCAAGGCTTCTTTCATGGCCTTAAGTTCTTCAACCTTGCCCGGACCGATTAGAGTAGCAGGGTTTATGCGCTCAAGTTTCTGGTATGTCTGCCCGACCACTTGGACTCCGGCCGTCCGGGCAAGTTGAGCAAGCTCGGAAAGAGAGTCCTCCAATGACCACCTTGAGGGCTTGCCCTTGAGCTCAACCCCCACCAAGATAGCTCGCTCTTCTTCCCCTCGGGTAAGGAAAACGCTTTTGCTCATTGTTCCCCTACTTCCAACAAGCTTTCTATGATTTCAGGAGTTAACATCATAAGGCTTTCCACAACCAGATCGGCTTCGCTGAGCTCCTCCGCAGGCCTTGTGGTTGTTAAGGCGATGGCTTTCATTCCGGCAGCTTTGGCGGCTTTGATCCCGGCCGGGGAGTCTTCTATTACGATGCAATTTTCAGGGTCTGCTAAGCATTTCTCGGCAGCTTTGAGGAAGATTTCAGGGTCAGGCTTACCCTCCTCCACATCCTCTTCGGTCACCAAGGCTGCCAGTTCATGCTCTAACTTAAGGGCTTTGAGGATTAAGGAGGCATTGGCTCTTGGGGTAGAAGTAGCCACGGCGATGCGGAACCGCCTGGCTTTGAGTTCCTGGATGAGCCTTAGTAGGCCAGGCATTGGGGTAATGTGCCTGTGGACAAGCTCTCGGTATATGGCTTCTTTGCGCCGGCCAATTTCCTCAATTTGCTCGGAGGAGAGCTTTGAGCCAAAGAGGGTGCGGAGTATCTCTTGGTTCCGCATGCCAAAGGTGGAGCGGAACTGCTCCTCGCTCATCTCTAAGCCGAACTCGGCCAAAGCTTTTTGCCAAGCTTGGAAGTGGTAATCGGTAGTATCTACGATGACTCCGTCCAGGTCAAAGATTACGGCCCTGACCGGAAGTTTAATCTGCTGGATGTATTCAGTTTTACGAGGTTGAGCTTTGACAGGGAGGAGGACGTGGAAAGAACTTCCTGGGCAGCGTTTTTCATCGTAGCCAGGGCTTTCGGCCCAAATCTTACCCCCGTGGGCCTCCACTATCCCTTTAGCGATGGTGAGGCCAAGGCCAGGCCCTGCCCCTTTGAAATCGGTCTTACTGGTGCTGTGAAACCTGAAGTCCTCAACCCTGTAGAATTTGTCAAAGATGCGCTCAAGCTTGTCAGGAGGTATTCCTATCCCTGTATCCTTAACGGTGATGTGCACGAAGTCCTGCTCCCCTCGGAACAGTTCGCCGGTAACGGTTATGGAACCGCCATCGGGGGTGTATTTTATGGCATTGCTCAGGAGGTTATAGAAGACTTGCTTGAGACGTGGGGGGTCACCCTCAATCAGAGGCAGGTCCTCCAAGCCCGTTATGGATAGGTTGAGGCGCCTGGATTCAAGGGCAGGCTGGAATTCTACCACAAGGGCTTGGAAAATCTGGGGCAGGGATACGGGCTGCAAGCTCAATGTCAGGACCTGGGCATCAATGTAAGATACGTCTATTAGGTCACGGATTATGGATTCAAGTCTGCTTATCCCTTTATTGAGCCCCTGGAGGATGGGGCGAATGCGTTCTCTACCCGGCAAATCTTCCGCTGCCAGCATTCCGACGTAGCCTTGGATGAGGGTGAGAGGGGTGCGGAGTTCATGGGCAGCTATGCGGATGAAATCGGATTTGGCTCTATCTATGCGTTCCAATTCTTCTTTGGCCCGTTGTAACTCCTGAGTCCTTTCCTTTACCCTCTGCTCCAAGGTCTTGTTGAGTTTCTTGATGAAGGCGAAGCTTTCTTCGGTAAAAGTGTTGGCCATTTTTATGGTCATGAAGTTGAAGAGCTCGTCGGCCGCTCGAAGGTACTCCAAGGCTTGGATGGAAGGGAACTCATTCGTTAACTCTTCAAAGCAAGTCTTTTTCAACTCCAAAGCGATGACTAAGACCTCTCTCAGGTTGTATTCACGCTTGAGGCGATCTTTAACCAGTTGCTCCAAGATGGCCTCTAAGTTGGAGTAATCTTCTGTTTCCAAAGCTGAGACGAAGGAGTCATATAGGGCTTCCAAATGGCGAGCGCCGAGCTCGCGGGTGGAAAGAAGGGCGTCGGTGCCAGGGCTTGCTTTCCTTACAGCCCTTATCCATTTGACCATTATGATATCTTTACGTTCCTTTAGCCAGCGAGCCAGCTCTTTTGATGCCATCCTCTCATCTCCTCAGCCGTATAGACCACGCCAGTCGTTCCAGCGCACTTTGATGATGTCTTTAAGCATGCGGAAGGAATCACGCAAAGGGTTGACTTTTGTGTTTTCCCCGTAATACCATTCTACAGGCACCTCTTTGACTTTGTAGCCCCTTTTGTGGGCCAAGAGCAAGATTTCCACGTCAAAAGCGGTTACTGCGCCCCCCTTTATTACCGCCGCATCTTCCCCGTAAAGTTTAGAGCGGCGGAAAAGGTCATGGCCTACTTCTCGCCGGAAGCCCTTGAACCCACATTGGGTATCCTGGTAATGGCCTACCACCAGTAGCCGGACCAGAAAATTGAAGATTCTTCCCATGAGATGGCGGTGCCACGGTTCTCCGTAGCGTCGTGCTCCCGCTCCTTCCCTTGAGCCTATGGCCACATCGTAGCCTTGTTGCAAAGGCTCAAGGAGCTTGGGCAATTCCTCTATTGGGGTAGCTAAGTCAGCATCGGAGAAGACAATGTATTGGCCTTGCGAGGCCAGGACTCCCGTCCTTACGGCGTAGCCTTTTCCCTTGTGCTCATTGCGGATAAGGCGCACAGATGGGTTATTTTTTTGGAAGCTTTGCACAATTTCGGCTGTTCTATCCTCGCTTCCATCGTCTACGACGATGATTTCCCAAGAGTAACCTTGCTTCCCCAAGTAGCCCAAGACTTTCTGGAGGGTGCGGGGAAGCCTTTTTTCCTCGTTATATGCTGGGATTACAAGGCTAAGGAAAATGTCCTTCGCCGTAGTTCTTCTCTCCAACGTTCTTCCCCTATATGCTTTATAACCCCTTAGGCCGATTTTGTCAATTTGTGAATCTTACCCCTGGAGCTTTCCGGTAGGATAGTCAAAGCGGGGATAGCGGGGCAAGTGCGAGAAGCTGTCCTGCTGTTGCCAGGGCCGATTGGGGCAGAAGCTTGCAGGCCTGCTTACGGCTGGAAAAACAGGGATTTGCCTCGGGGCTTATATCCCCTGTCATGGGGTTCTATTCTTTGCCCACCCCCGTTTGCTGAGGGTCCGCCGAGGTTTTGGGTCCCACTCGCAGGCGGGTTGCCATGGTTCGCAACTCGCCCCTTTTTACCCCCTCCCAGGGGAGTTACGGGGTTTAGGGGACACACCCCGCTCCCCCCCGAGGGGGCACAGCCCCATCCCCCCACACCTCGCCCGCCCGGCGGTAACGCAG
>CAZPWR010000020.1:0-9421 GCA_964590555.1 uncultured Anaerolineae bacterium
CTCCCGCAAAGAGGTATGAGGCTGAGGGAGAACGCTCCCCTAGCCAAACACCAAAGGAGATTGAAGAAAAGATTAGGCCGAAAAAGGCTGGCAATATACCTCACACCATCCGCCACATATTACGCCGTTATGGGCTTGAAAGGAAAAAGTGTTTATCCTGCCTTTTGGGCCTGGGAAACTCAAGATTTAGATACTAAGGACATCCGGGATAAAGGGAGTTTGGGGACAAAGCTTGTGACCCATCTTAGCCGCCACCATTTGCCCCGATACCAGTGGACAGCGTGCGAAGCCTGTACCAGGCTCCGCTTCTTGGCTTACAGCCACCGCTTAGACAGCACTTGTGGTCTTGCCTTCTTGCTCCTTTGAAGGGCCAGTTGTTTTCCAGACCGATTGGGGTATGGAATTTGGTGGGGATAATCCTAAGAGGGTGGAAGAGTGGACAAGTCGCTTCTTGGCCCCACTTGGAGGGGCTCTCAGGCGCTATCCCAAGGGGCGAAAGGGCTACAATGGTCGGGTAGAGAGGAGCCATCGTACGGACGCCCCTTACTTATTGCTTGCGGCTCGGTGGGTATATGTTTACAACGTGCTGTGGCCACCCCCTATAACCCCCCTATTAGGGGGTTGGGATGGGAGGGAAACCTCCTTTGGCTGCTATAATGGGGATGAGGCCATTGCTCTTTTCCCACCAATCATTTTGGATTGGATTAGCGCCGCAACCCTTTTCACGCCGATTAAAATCGGCCTCCTTTGGCCTTCGGCCAGGGGTCGGCCTACGCCGACCCCCTAACCCCCTGCGAGGGGGTGCGGGGGTAAAGGGGGCTGCGCCCCCTCCCGAGGGAGTCGTGGGGGTGTCCCCAGCCTCCCATAACCTTCCTGCGAGAGAGTAGAGTTGCTTTACGCTCTTCGCCCTATCCTCCGGCCGAAAGTCAATCACTCCGCTGGAAAACTGTGAAGCCCTTTTGGAGGCCAATCGGCAGATATTTCCCAAGGCCCTTTATCACCGAGCGAAATGAGCTCCCCTGGCTAAAACTCGGCGTAGGCTGACCTATGGCCAAAGGGGTACGAAAGGCAGCGGAAGCTGACCTCTTTGCTAAAATTCGGGTTTGATGCTAAACTTAAACAGCCTTCCGAAAAGCGGGGAGCGGAGGTTAACCATGGAAAAACTGAAAAATTTCTACCAAAACCATCCAATCATTGCCCAATGGATAATACTTGCTCTGGGAATGGTCATAATTTTAATCGTGGCCGCTAAGGACCAAGGCTTCAACCTCAAACAGTGGTTTGCCCTCATCTCAGCCACGGTAATCCTGGCCGGGCTTTGCGTCTGGATAATAAATTGGGAATAGCACCGTAGGAGGCCAAAGATGCCAACGCTGCTCCTCCGCAATGCCGAGCTTATCCTTACTATGGACGACAAAAAGACCCGCTTCTACAACGGAGGGATTTTCGTCCGAGATAACTTCATAGAAGCCGTTGGCCCAACTGAGAATCTCCCCCCTACTGCCGATACAGTCATAGACGCCTCGGGTATGATAGTCCTCCCAGGCCTGGTAAACACTCACCACCACCTGTATCAAACCCTCACCCGTGTTGTACCCAAGGCCCAAAACGCCAAACTTTTTGACTGGCTCGTCACTTTGTACCCAATCTGGGCTCGCCTCACAGGCGAAGCTGTTTACGTAAGCGCTTTGGTCGGTATGGCCGAGCTGCTCCTTTCCGGATGCACTACTACTACTGACCACCTCTACATCTTCCCAAACGATGTTTCCTTGGACGATGAAATCCGCGCTGCCAGAGAAATTGGAATCAGGTTTCACCCTTGCCGAGGGAGCATGTCCCTGGGCCGCTCTAAAGGAGGCCTACCCCCTGATGAGGTTGTCCAATCCGAAGAAGAAATCCTTGCCGATTGCGAAAGACTCATAAGTGCTTACCACGACCCATCCCCAGGTTCTATGTGCCGGATAGCTTTGGCCCCATGCTCTCCTTTTTCAGTTACTCCGGAACTGATGCGGGATACAGCCCAGATGGCCAGACGCTACGGTGTCCTGCTTCACACTCATTTAGCTGAAACTTTGGACGAGGAAAATTTCTGCTTGGAAAAATACAAAATGCGCCCTCTGGACTATATGGCTAAGCTGGGTTGGCTCGGAGAAGACGTATGGTTTGTCCACGTGGTCCACGTCAACCAACGCGATGTAAAAATCTTAGCGGAAACAGGCTCAGGTGTTGCCCATTGCCCCTCATCCAACATGCGCTTGGGGTCAGGCATAGCCCCGGTGGTGGAGATGCTTAAAGCGGGAGTGAAGGTAGGCTTAGCGGTTGATGGGAGCGCTTCCAACGATAGTTCCAACATGTTGGGGGAAGCGCGTCAGGCCTTGCTTCTACAAAGAGTGCGCTATGGCGCCGATTCCATAAGCGCCGAGGAAGTCCTGGAGATGGCAACGAGAGGCGGAGCCAGAGTCCTGGGGCGAGAAGATATCGGTTCCCTGGAGCCAGGCAAAGCCGCTGACTTTATCGGCATACGTTTGGAAAGGCTGGAATATGCCGGAGCCTCCGTCCATGACCCTGTCGCTTCCTTGGTCTTCTGTTCCCCAGTAAAGGTTGACCTCGCTGTCGTTAACGGCAGGGTAGTGGTGGAGGACGGAGAACTATTAACCGTTGACTTAGAGGAAATTGTAAGGAGACACAATGCCATTGCCAGAAAGATGGTGAGAGGGGAGTAATGGCTGGGGAGCCGATCCGCATAATCCATTTTGCCGACCTGCACTTGGGAATAGAAAGCTATGCTTCCCTGGACCCCAAAACGGGGCTATCGCGCCGGGTAAAGGATTTTCTGAACAGGCTTGATGAGGTAGTAAACTATGCCATAGAAAGCGAGGCCGATTTGGTTCTGTTCTGTGGCGATGCTTACAAAGGCCGCAATCCCCTGCCTGATTACCAGAAACTTTTTGCCTCCCGCGTTATAAAGTTAGCTGAGGCCGGTATACCCTTAATCCTCGTGGCCGGTAACCATGACCTACCGGGCAATCCCCAAAAGGCCAGTTCCTTGGAGATATTCAACACCCTCAAAGTCCCCAACGTCTACTTCTGTCGCCGGCCGACCCTAATACGCTTGGTGACCAAACACGGCCCAATCCAAATAGCGGTCATGCCTTATCCTCCCAGAGCAACGTTGCAAGCTTTGGCCGTTAGAGGCGATTTGGAGAACTTCTTGGAGGAAGAGATAAAGGAGCTGGCTTCAAAGGTTGACCCTGAAATCCCTGCGGTGCTGGCTGGCCATTTCGGGGTTATCGGGGCGAGGTATAGTTCGGAAAGGATTATAACCCTCGGGGAGGATTTTCAAGCGCCCAGAGCGGTCCTTCTATCTGGCCCTTGGGACTATGTGGCTTTGGGTCACATCCACCGCTTCCAGGACTTGAACCCCGGAGAGCATCCCCCGATAGTCTATTCCGGAAGTCTGGAGCGGATAGATTTTAGTGAGGAGAAGGAGGGGAAGGGTTTTGTAGAAGTTTCCCTTCGGAAGGGGGAGGCCATTCCCAGGTTCATTCCGGTGAAAGCTCGTCCTTTCCTGACCATTTACGCTAACCTTGCGAACGAGGAGGATGCAGAAAGGGCGCTTTTGAATAAGCTCTCGGCTTACCAAGTAGATGGAGCGATTGTAAGGGTGAAAGTCACTTTGGCTGAAGGGCAGACGATAAGCGATGAGCGTGTGCGAGACGCCTTGGCAAATTGCTTTTACGTCAGGGTTGAGAGAGATGTGCAAAGGCGTCCACGCTGGGGGCTGAGCACCGAAGCGGTAGAATCATTGAGCAAAAGGGAACTTTTGGAGCGGTACTTTGTGGGCAAGAAATTGCCTCGCGAAAGGATAGAAAGGCTACTTGAATTCTTTGATAGACTTTCTGAGGAGGTTGAGGAATGATTCTGGGCATCATGGGAAGCCCACGGCGAGGAGGGAACAGCGAGATATTGCTGGATCAAGCCCTTGCCGGGGCCAGGAGTGCTGGCGCTGATACGGAGAAAATAGTTTTGAGCTTGCTTAATATCCAAGGGTGTACTCACTGCAACGGATGTTGGGATACAGGGGAATGCATAGTGCAAGATGACATGGAACTGCTTTACCGAAAGTTTAGGGAGATGCAAGCTATTATTGTTGCTGCTCCTATATATTTCCTTGGCCCTCCGGCTCAGCTTAAGGCCGCAATTGATCGCTGTGAACCTTTCTGGGTTCTCAAAACTCGCTTCAACTTGAGCATCTCTCCCACGGGTAAAAAGCGCCCCGGCGCTTTCATTTCAGTAGCTGGAGCACCGGGAAAGCCCGATACCTTTGAACCCTCGCGGCGTATAATCCGGGCTTTCTTCAGCACTATTGACGTAATCTACTCAGCCGAACTATTTTTCACTGAGGTAGAGGAACCGGGCCAAATCCGAGCCCATCCTACAGCTTTAGCTGAAGCTTATTCCCTTGGGATAAAGATAGCGCGGAGCATTTAAGGGTAAGAAAAGCTCTCGCCGGGCTTAAGCACAATTCCTCGCGCCTTTGTTTCTCTCTCTACTGCTCTGACGAAGGCGTGAGGGTCTTGTTTTATTACGTCAAACGTATCATAGTGCATGGGTATTACCACTTTTGGTTCCAGGAGCTTAACGGCCCTGAGGGCGTCATCTGGCCCCATGGTAAAGTTATCCCCAATGGGCAGCAAAGCGATGTCTACGCCCTCTTCTCCGATTAGCTTCATCTCGTAGGTCAGGCCTGTATCTCCAGCGTGGTAAATTTTTACGCCCTGCATGGTGATGAGGAAGCCGCATGGATTGCCCCCGTAGCTTCCATCGGGTAGGGAAGAGCCGTGGAAAGCGGGCGTAAGCTTCACTCGCCCGAAAGGGAAATTGTATCCTCCGCCTATGTGGAGGGGATGGGCGTCCACCCCCTGGTTCTGGCAGTAAGTGGCAATCTCAAAGTTAGAAATTACAAGGGCCTTATTTCGGCGGGCTATTTCTACTGCATCTCCTATGTGGTCACCATGGCCGTGGCTGACCAAGACATATTGAACTTTAACCGCTTCAGGGCCGGAAGGAGCAAGGGGGTTGCCGGTGATGAATGGGTCTATGATTAAAGAAGTCCCCCCTCCTTCCACAATGAAGCAAGCGTGGCCGTAGAAAGTAAGCTTTACGCTCATCTTTACCTCCTGCGTTTTTTAGTGTTTATAGCACAAGGCCTTTGGAGAAAGCAAGGCCAGAGAACCCAAGGTGTGTCCCAAAGTTGTAGAGGAATGCCCGTTTTCTGTCTCGCCAACCTCTTTTCCTTCCCCATACGGAGGCCCCGATAACTTCTGCGTGCTCTGTCCCCTGGAAACTCCCAATATTTGCCCAAAATGCTGACACACTTCCCAAGGCGAGTAGTCCCCCTGGCCTGAAGGTTCAGAACATGGACCTCAGCCAGCAAGGGTGGGGGGTAGACTACAAAGTGCTGGCCTTGGGCAAAGTGAAGGAGAAAGTAGAACCGTGCCCAGGCAGACTCTCCACCCAAATCTTCCCCCCGTGAGCCTCTACTATCAGCTTGCAAATGTAAAGGCCAAGGCCGAAACTGCTTACCTTAGCCGTCTCCTCTGTCTCAATCCGGTAGAACTTTTCAAAAATCTTCCTCTGGAAGGGGATAGGTATGCCTTTCCCCTGGTCTTGGACCGAGACTTTCACTTCGTTACCTTGGGTTTCAACCTTGACTGTCACCAAAGAGCCTGGCGGGGAATACTTTACGGCGTTATCCAAGAGGTTGCTCAACACCACTTCCACCATCTTATCATCGGCCAAGGCTAAAAGGGGCTTTTCAGGTTCCTCAAGGGAGAAGTAGTGAGTCCCGGCTTCGGCAAACTTCCTTATTACTTCCTTAGCTAACTGCGCCACATCCAGCTTTACAGATTTAAGCCGAATTTTCCCTCGCTCCAAACTGGTCATCTCTTGGATTTTGTTCACCACTTCTGATATTTTGCTTACAAGCTCTTCCAAAGCTTGCAGGGGCTTGTCCTTTTTCTTCCCATCCATGTAAAGGTAAAGCCGGGTGGAAAGTTTGGTCACAAGCTTTCCAAGCTCATGGGTGAGGAAAATGGTTATTACATCCTGAACCTTTTCTAAATCTTTTTCCTTTGACAAATCCCAAAAAGCCACTACAGCCTTATCCAAGGAGAAGTTGGGGGAGAACAAAGGTATAGCTGCTTCCTTCACTGGCACGAAATGGCCATCGCGAGTTTTCAGGTAAGTGCTCTGGAGGACAACTTCCCCAGCTTGGATTGCTTTCATCGCCAAGGGGTAAACGCCTTCCGGATAGAGAGCTCGGCAGTTGGTGCTAAGCATCTCTTCTTCGGTGAACCCGGTAATGGCAAAGGCTTTCCGGTCAAAGTAGAGGATTTCGCCTCCTCTCCCGACCACGTATAAGCCATCGGAAACCGATTGAAGCAGTTTAATTAGATTGCCCTGGGTTTCTTCAAGGGCTTCTTTCAGGGCGAAGCGAGCTGCTTCCGAGCCCAAGTGGTGTAAATGAAGGGATAGGTCAGGCATTTTGTCTTTTGGCCCTTTAAAGGCGAAAACGCCCCACAGTTTCCCGCCAAATTCTACGGGAAGAAGCTCAAGGTCTTTGAAATAGCCTTTTAGATTTCTTACGATTTCCAGCTCGGCCGGGGCTGAAGGGCTAAAGGAGGCCAGCAGCTCGGCGAGGAGCGGGGCAAAAGAGCGGGTCATGGCTATAGGTTGCGCACTGCTTGCCCCAGAAGTGAACAGTAGAAGGCAGCAAGGCTCTCTTTCCAAGCCGTAATAATTCGTTATAGCTTCAAAGCCTTTGCGGGCGAGCTCGTCCAAGGAAGAAGCATTTTCTATAGCCTTTTTAATGTGGCGCAAGGAATCCAATTTCTGGCTCGCTTTCTCAAATTCTTTCCGGATAACGCTCTCCCTCCATATGGCAGCTACCTGAGCGGAAAAAGCCTTGAGCCAATTGACCTCTTCGGAAGAAAAAGAGTGGGGTTCCCTCTTCCAGACCCCTATCCACCCAATCTTCCTTTCATCTTGCCGGATGGGAACGGCTACGAAGGCTTTCATCCCTCTGGAATCGGTGAATTTACCGAGCTTCCTCAGATCGGGGATTATGACTTCATCTTGCTGGGAGCAGATGTTTATTTCCCAATCCGGGGGGGTAAGCACGCTTTCAGAGCCAGCGATGTAGCTTGATGGGACTTCCTTTCCTTCCCAAATCCTTATGGTGCAAGCGTCAGCGTTTATGAAGGAGTTTATGACTCTGGCCGTATAGGCCATCAGCTCTTCGCTTTTCAGGCCCGAGGCCAGCATATTGCTAATGAGGTTGTAGGCTTCAAGTAGGGTTTCCTTCTCCTTTACTATTGAGCGGTGGGCCTGGGTGTTGTAAATAATGGCCGCAAAGTAGGGGGCGAGGCTCTCTAAGAAGCGCAAATCTTCTGGCCCAAAAGCATTGGGGTGAACGCTGTCCATTTCCAAAGAACCTATAAGCTTATCCTGGTAGATGAGTGGCACTCCTATGAAAGAGCGGAAGGTTCCCGGACCCACTACGTTAAGCTTATCCTTAAGCTTTTGAAAATCCTTTATGAGGATAGGCCTCCGGTCACGGGCAATCGTTCCGCTTAACCCCTCCCCCAAGTTGTATCTGTATCCTTCTTGTAGCCCTACCCCTAAAACTTTGTGGGCCACCATCTTCCTTTCGCTTTCGTCCCACAGGCAAATTTCCACAAGCCTGGCCTGAGGGAAGATAAGCCTTAGGCCTTCAGCCATGCTATCCAGGACTAAATCTAAGTGGTAAGGGTTAGCCACCATCCGGGAGAGGATTTCCTGGGCAGAGGTTAGCTCTTTGAGTTGGCGACGCAAGGTTTTCCTAAGCCTCTCTTTTTCCAAGAAAAGGCTGAATTCGGAAGCTAAAATTTCCAAGTTTCTGCACTCAATTTGGTAGTAGGGCTCTCCGTTCTCCTTTTCACCCAAGGCTATGAAGCCCATCAATCTCTCCTTATCTCTGATTGGAACCAGGAGGCGGAAGCCCAGCTCAGGCCAAGGGCTTTTCAGAGGCAATAGAGGGTTGGGAGGAAGTAGGATCGGGGCCTTAAGGTTAGCCAAGGAGCTGAGAATTGGGTCGTTTAGCGGCAAGTTTGCTCCTTGGGGGTTTTGCGGGTCCATCCAGGCTATGGCTTGGTATTTGCTCAGTGCTTCATTGGCCGAGAAAAAATAAGCCTTGCGGCATCCAAGCCACTCTACTAACCCTTCGCATAGCTTGTGAGCCATCTGAAGCAGGTCCAACTCTTCTTGGAAAAGGCCATGAACAGAATAAAAACGCTGGAAATTTTCGGAAAAGCCCTTCCTGAGGAAGAAAATTTCATAGCGGGATAGGAGCCAGAGGAAGAGAAGAAATAAAGCGGTGATCAGGAGAAAGGGCGGGAGGAATAACCTGTTTCTGAGCATGGCAATGATAAAGGGGAGGATTGTGATGAAACCAAGGAGGATTAAAATCGGGCGATGGCGCTGGCTTAGGTGAAAGGAGGCCAATGGAGGGAATTCGCCATTGTCCATGGGACTTCATTCCTCTTTTTCTTCCTCTTCCTGAGCCGGTGGGGCTGAGGCGTTGATTACATCTTCAATGGGGTAAGCGAACATGATGCGTGTTGTTTGGCGGAACCCCATCTTCTTCCAGAAACCCGTCTCCCCTGGGACTGTCACTGCCAAGGAGGTAGCGCCTCTTTCTTTGAACCTTTTGGCTATGGCGTGGACCAAAGCCCTGCCTATTCCTCTTCCTTGGTATTCAGGGTCAACGGAGGCGATGTGGATTACGGCTCTTGAGCCGTCGTAGACCCCTCTTATGAAGCCCACGACTTTGAAATCTTCTTCGGCTACTAAGAATTCGGCAGCGGGGCATTGGCTTACTCTAATCATGGCTTCGGGGCCGTCAAGCTCGGGATGGCCGTACTGCTGGTTGGCCTTAAGGATTTCCACAAGCCTTGGGGCATCGGCTGGTACAAAATCCCTTATTCGCATTGGTCGGCCTCCTGAAAGAGGTTTTCTTAAAAAATTATAGCATTTGAGAGCTTGGGAAAGCAAGTTGCCGTAATCTATGGGTGCGTCCCAAAATCGTCGGTCTGAGCTGCCGCTTAGGGATTCCCACCCCCGTTTGCGGGAGGTTTACCGGGGTTTTGGGCCCCACTCCTGGCAAGGTTACAGGGGTTAGCTGCTTAACCCCCCTCTTATACCCCCTAATAGGGGGGAGGACCCCTGCACCCCCTGCGAGGGGGCTGAGCCTCCTCCATCTCCCACCCCCTCGCCAAGGGAGTCACAGGGGGGCGGCGAAGGCCGACCCCTGGCCGACGGGCCAACGAGGCCGGGTTTAATCGGCGGGGAAGGCAAGCGCCCTGGGCCCCCTTCCCCCTCC
>CAZPWR010000021.1:0-1794 GCA_964590555.1 uncultured Anaerolineae bacterium
ATTAGCTCCATTATGATGAAGGTCTTGCCAACCCCTGCCCCACCGAAAACCCCGGTTTTACCTCCTTTGGTGAAAGGAGCCACCAAGTCTATGACCTTGAGGCCGGTTTCAAATACCTCTACCTCGGTGACCTGCTCCTCAAAAGGCGGAGGAGGCTGGTGGATTGGGCGGTACTCATCGGCTTGGACCGGCCCAAGGCCGTCTATTGGCTCACCCAAGACGTTGAAGATTCGGCCCAAGGTCCCCCTCCCCACAGGGACCATAATTGGCGCGCCAGTGTCGTAAGCATCCATACCGCGGCGGAGGCCATCGGTTGTATCCATGGCTACACAGCGGACCCAGTTATTGCCGAGGTGCTGCTCTACTTCTACAACGAGGCGCCTCCCATCCCCAAGAGGTATCTCAATAGCGTTGTAGATTTCGGGCAACTCAACCCCCTCGGGAAACTCCACATCCACCACCGGCCCCATTATCTGGACCACTCTGCCTTTGCTGCCTTTGGCCATAGCTTTACCTCCAAGGCTTGGAGCTATCTTAGTTTACCAGAAATCGCCAAAATAGGCAAGATTGGCCAAAGTTTGTGCCAAGGGGAACAAATGCAGGCAAAAGCAAGGTTGTTTACCATTGCGAACCGAACAGGAGCTAGACCCAAAACACCAGTAACCAGCTTTGGGCACGCCCCTCTTTAGTCGTAGTTAGATCCGGCAGCTGCAAGCAGTCGCCTTGCCATCTCCACTTCCAGCGCCAGTGCAGCGGTTTTGCCGGAAGCGACCAGTTAGCATTGCGGAACGGCAAAGTAATCTTTACAAGCTAATTTTCAGCCCCGCCGAGCCTGAGAGACTGCTTCCGCTTGCCTTATCTTGGCAATGAATACATCCTCAAGGGAAGGGATGATGGCTTCTATGCTGTGGATTTTTACGCCCTCTTTCTCCAAGAGCCTTTCAACGATTGGCACATAGCTTTCGGCATTGGGCACTACAAGGTGGATTGCTGAGCCGTAGAGAGCTACTTCGCCCTTTAAGGCGAGGAAAGGGTGTTCGGGGGAGAAGGGTTCAGCCGGTAGGGCTTGTTTTCTGAGGATTTCCAAGGCTTTTTGGTAATCATCGCACCTTATCTCCAAAACATTCCCTTCCATCCCAGCCTTGAGCTCCCGTGGAGAACCTTGAGCCACGATCCGGCCGTTGTGGATAAGCACCAAATTGTGGCAGTGTTCGGCTTCATCCATGTAGTGGGTCGTGACCAAAATGGTTATCCCTCTATCGGCGAATTCGTAAATCAGGTCCCAGAAAGCTCGGCGAGATATCGGGTCAACGCCAGCCGTGGGCTCGTCCAGAAAGAGCATTTCGGGCTGATGGAGGATGGCACAACCGAAGGCAAGCCTCTG
Organism: uncultured Anaerolineae bacterium; assembly: GCA_964590555.1. GTDB lineage: Bacteria > Chloroflexota > Anaerolineae > SpSt-600 > SpSt-600 > SpSt-600. The sequence goes on from CAZPWR010000021.1 coordinate 1,385, forward strand.
CTTCCATCCCCCCGAGAGGTTGGCCGTAACTTCCTTCTCCCTCCCCTTAAGCCCAGCCATCTCTACTGCGTACTCTACCCTCTCCTCCAGCGCTTTCCCCTTAAGCCCGTAAACGCTGCCGTAAAAGCGCAGATTCTCTACCACTGTAAGGTCTTGGTAGAGGCTGAACTTCTGGGTCATGTAGCCGACTCGCTTGCGCACTTCCTCAGTCTCCCTCTGCGAATCAAACCCCAAAACCAAAGCCCTCCCCTCGGTGGGACGGAGAAGGCCGAGGAGCATCCTTATGGTGGTGGTTTTTCCAGCCCCGTTCGGCCCTAAGAAGCCGAAGATTTCCCCTCGCTTTACGCTGAAGCTTATGTGGTCAACTGCAGTGAAATCGCCGAATTTCTTGGTAAGCCCCTCAGCTAATA
>CAZPWR010000022.1:0-6549 GCA_964590555.1 uncultured Anaerolineae bacterium
TTGTGACCGCGGAAACAATTGCAGGCCTTGCCGGCCAAAGCCACCGGACGGCGGCCCTATTGGTGGTTGTAGCTCACCCGATTCCCTTGGGGCTCTTCAAGCCCCCAGGGCAATACGGAGCTGATATCGTAGTAGGAGAAGGACAGCCTCTTGGTAATCCTGTAGCTTTCGGCGGGCCGTACCTGGGGATATTTGCCACTAAAATGCAATACGTCCACAGGATGCCAGGGCGCCTGGTAGGGGAGACGGTTGACGTGGAAGGGAAGCGAGGCTTCGTCCTCACCCTCTCAGCCAGGGAACAGCACATCCGCCGGGAGAAAGCCACCTCCAACATCTGCACCAACCAGGCCCTCTGTGCTCTGGCCGCTGGCGTTTACCTTGCAGTCATGGGCAAAGAAGGCCTGAGGAAAGTAGCTGAGCTTTGCTACCACAAAGCCCATTATGCTGCCAAACGCATTGGAGAAATCCCCGGCTACGAAGTCCTCAACAAAAAGCCCTTCTTCAAAGAATTCGTAGTCCGCTGCCCTATCCCACCGCAAGAAATAAACCGCCGGCTACTCCAGCACAAAATCATCGGGGGATACGACTTAGGCCAGGATTACCCGCACCTAAAGGATTGCATGCTTTTGTGCGTGACCGAGCTTAACACCAAGGAGGAAATAGATAAACTGGCCGAACTTTTAGCCGAAATGAAATGAGCCCGGAGGTGTGCGATGGAAAAGGTCAAAATAGGAATAATCGGTGGAAGCGGCCTCTACCAAATGGAAGGGTTAACCGATATAGAAGAGGTGAAAATTTCAACCCCATTTGGCGAGCCATCGGACGTTATTGTCATAGGCACCCTGGAAGGTAGAAGGGTGGCTTTCCTGCCCAGACACGGCCGCGGCCACCGCATAATGCCCAGCGAGATAAACTACAGGGCTAACATCTGGGCCCTCAAATCCCTCGGAGTTGAGAGGATAATAGCCGTGAGCGCCTGCGGCTCAATGAAAGAAGAGATAGCCCCCAGAGACATAGTCATCCCAGACCAGCTTTTTGACCACACCAAAGGCAAAAGGGCTTACTCCTTCTTTGGGGATGGGATTGTAGTCCACACCTCCTTTGCCGAACCATTCTGCCCAGAACTTTCCGAGCTCGTTTACCAAGCAGTGAAGAAAACCGGGGCCAGGGTCCACAAGGGTGGAACTTTCATCACAATTGAGGGCCCCCGCTTCTCTACAAAGGGCGAATCCCGAATATACCGCCAGTGGGGGGTTGATATAATTGGGATGACCGCTTCCCCAGAAGCCCAACTGGCCAGAGAAGCCGAAATCTGCTACGCGGCCATGGCCCACGTCACCGATTACGACGTTTGGCATGAGGCTGAGGAGCCTGTTACAGCGGAAATGGTTATAAGAAACCTTGAGGCTAACATCAAAGTGGCTCAAGAAGCCCTCCGCTACCTCATCCCCACCATCCCCGAGGAGCGAACTTGCGCTTGCTCCCGTGCCTTGGCCGATGCCATAGTAACCCAGAGAGATTTAATCCCCAAAGAGCTCAAGGAAAAGCTTAACTTGCTCATAGGTAAATACATCTCATGAGGGGCAAAGTTCAATCCATCCTGTCTAAACCGCAAACCCTTCTGGCGCTTGGGCTTATCTTGGCCCTCCTCTTAGGGGCAGGAATTTACTTCAATTATGTTTTCTTCAAACGGCCAGCCCTATCCCCTGCTCAAAGGGAATGGCTCGCTCAAAAAGGTAAGATTGTAGTCGCTGGCGATTACGCCTTCCCTCCATTTGAGTATCTGGAAGGTAAAGAGTACAAAGGCTTCAACGTGGACCTTGTCCACTCCCTCGCCTTAAACTTAGGGGTAGAGGTAGAACTTAGGCCAATGTTGTGGGAAGACGCCCGCAAAGCCCTGGAGGAGGGCCAAGTGGATGTAATCCAAGGGATGCGTTACACCCCCGAAAGGGCTGCCATCTACAGCTTTTCACGCCCATTCATTCACAGCTATTCCGCCATCTTCATCCCCGCTGACCGTCAAGGCATATCCTCAGTCAATGACTTAAAAGGCCTCAAAGTAACTGTCCAAAAAGGGGATGTAGCCTATGATTACTTAAGCGTCCTCCCTGATATCACCCTCGTAGCCGTTGGGACCCAGGAAGAAGGGATAAAGCTGCTCTTGGAAGGGCAAGTTGATGCCTTTGTGGGCAACAAGTGGGTTGGCTTATTCAACCTCAGGAAAGCGGGAGCTGAAGGCCGAGTAAAAACCGTTGGAGACCCCCTCTTTCCCTCTCCCTATTGCATGGCGGTAAAGAAAGGGAACGAGGAACTACTCTCCATCCTGAACACGGGGATAGAAATTCTGGAAAATAACGGCACTCTGGCGGCCCTTTATCAAAAATGGTTTGGGACAGCGCCAGAGATTTCCCCCACGAGACTGATTACCCCCACGCTCATAAGGCTTTCCGGTTTAATGGTTTTCCTCCTTCTCACATCCATTTTCCTCTACGCCTGGAACCTAACCTTACGCCGGGAAGTGCGCAAAAGCGTAACTACCGAAAAGGCCCTTCGGGAACGCTTAAAAGCCTTGTACGAACTCAGCCGTAAATTGCCCCTTCTGCCCGATGAAGTAAAGATAGCCCAGGCAGTGTCCGAAATAGCCAGAGATATTGTCCGAGTTTCCTCCTGCAGCCTATGGCTCTGGGATGAAAGCAAAAGGGCCTTTGTGGAAATAGATGGCGAAAGAAGGGAACTAAGCCCCGTTCCTGAAAGCCCGCTAAGCCGTATAATTCGGACCGGCGAACCGATTTATATCTCCGACCTTTCGGCAGAGCCAATTCAGATTGCTTCCCCTTCCGAAGCCGGAAGCTGCTTCTTAGCACCTATCCAAACTGCCGGAAGGATACACGGCTTCTTAGCAGGAGTCAAGAGCCTGAAAGATGGCTTCTCCCCCGAAGAGCAAGAGCTAATGGTGGCTTTAGCTGAACAAGCTTCGGTGGCTTTAGAAAACGCGAAGCTCCGCCACGGCCTCAAATCTCAACTGCAGGACCTCACCCAGGAAATAACACGCAGGACCCTCATTCAGGAAATTGCCTCCTTAGCGGTTTCCACCTTTGATATCAAAAGAATCCTTAACGTAACCACCGCTAAGATCGTGGAGACCTTAGGGGTGGACCATTGCGCCATCGTCTTGTTCAATTTGGAAAAGATGGAAGGCACAGTAGAAGCGGAGTATCCTGTCCACGATTCAATCGGGCTTAAAATTGACCTCAAAGCTTATCCGGCTTTTTCTCACATCATAGAAACCCGCAAGCCCCTTATCGTTCACGATGTAGAAACTGAGCCTTTGGTAGAGCCAATCCGCAACCTTCTCCTCATGGCTGGGGTCCGTTCCTTCCTCCTTGTCCCCATACTACTCCAAGAAAACATTGTCGGTTCTATAGGGCTTGAGGTTAAAGGAGAAAAAAGGCCATTCTCCCCGGTAGAAGTGGAACTCGTTCAGGCCATAGCTAACCAACTGGCGATGGCCATTCACAATTCCCGCCTCTACCAGGAAATCCAAACCCGTTACCACCAATTAGCTTCCTTGCAAGATTCTATAAGAGTGCTTAACTCTTACCTTGACCTCCCTGGCATGCTCTCTCTACTTACAGGCCTAACCATAGGGTTACTGGATGCGGACCGCAGCGCTGTCTTCCTCTTTGATGAAACAAAAAAGCTGCGGTGCGTGGCCAACGAAGGCCTTTCCCCAGCTTTTGCTTCCCTCTTAGAATCAGTTCAGATATGGCCCCCCACTGTTGAAGAAGCACCGCCACCCTTAATAGTAAACGACATCCTCAAGGAATCGCTTTTCCTCCACATCCGCGGGGCCGCTATGGATGAAGGTATAGCTTCGGCCCTTTTCTTGCCCTTATTCCACCGAGGAAAACTATTGGGGAACTTAGCCGTATTCAGCAATGAACCACGCGCCTTCTCTCCCACAGAAGTATCCCTTGCTCGCGCCATCGCCGACCAAGCAGCGGTAGCTGTAAACAATGCATTGCTTTTCCAAAAGATAAAGAAGGCTGGAGAAGAGTGGGAAGCAACCTTCAATGGAATACGCGAAGGGATTGTCCTATTGGATACAGATTTCCGAATCTTGAGGGCTAATGAGGCTTTCGGCAAACTGGTAGACATTCCTCCGAAAGAGCTCATTGGCCGCAGTGCTTACGAAGTACTCCCCTCTCTTCCCGAAATTCACCACAAAGTGGCACACCATCATGTACCGAGCTCTAAGGAAAAACAGTGGCGCTTCAAAGACCGCACTTTCCGGATTATCCATTACCCAATAAAAGGGGAGGCAGGGCTTCTGGAGAAAGTCATCGTCATATTTGAAGACATAACGGAGGAATTGGCCCTTCAGAACCGCATCCTTCAGAGTCATGCTTTGGCCTCCTTAGGAAAAATGGCTTCGGCCTTAGCCCATGAACTAAATAACCCCTTGGCCGCTATCTTGGGCTATGCCTCTCTACTTCAGTTAGAATCGGTGCCAGACAAAGTGAAAGAAGCCCTTAAGGAAGTGGAACTCCATGCTCGGAGAGCTTCAAACATAGTAAAAGCGATAGCAGATTTCGCTGAACAAAAACCAGCTCCCAAACTCAAGGTAAATGTAAACCAGCTGTTGGAAGAAACCATCGCTTTCCACCTATCAGAATTAAAAGCCCGCAAAGTTAAGGTTTTCAAAGAGTTTGACCCAGCCCTCCCGGAGACTGGAGGTGACCCCTATCAACTGGGGCAAGCTTTTGAGCAAATACTCATCAATGCTCAACAAGCCCTTGAGGAAAAGGAAGGAGGTAAGCTTTTAATCCGGACGAGAAAGGAGGAAAAGCCAGAGCCTGTAATTAAGGTGGAATTCATAAATGATGGCCCCCCAATCCCCGAAGAAATCCTCCCCTACATATTCCAACCTTTCTTCACAACGAAGGAAGGGGAAGAAGGACTTGGCCTATCCTTAGCTTACAGTGTCATTACCCGACACGGCGGTTCCATCTGGGCCGAAAATCTGCCCGAAGGTGGTGTGCGTTTTCAGATAGAACTTCCCGTAGTAACCCCTGAACCCGATTGGGCCCTTAAAACTCTTAAGGAACTGGAAAAAGGATATGTTTCCAGCGTCCTACTTATGGGCAAGAGCCTCCGGCTTTTGGAACTGGAAAAAACCCTCTCCTCTTGGGGATACCGTTGCCTGAAAGCCTACGGGCTTAAGGAAGCAGAGGAATTGGTAGCTAAGGAGAAACCGGCTGCAATCCTCTGCATTTTAACACCCGATTTCCAGGAATGCCTTGATTTATACCAGAAGCTCGTGGGAGCTAACCCTGGCTTGGCTAAGAAATTCCTTTTCCTCGTAGAAGGTCGCCTAACCCCTGAATTATCCCGCCTCTTAAAAGAAACAGCTGGTGTCCACTTGGTGGAACCCGTGGACCCGGAAATCCTTCGCCGGACCTTGGGGAAAATAATCTTCACGACGGAGGGTTAAGCCATGTTCCGCATCTTGACCATAAATCCTGGTTCTACTTCTACTAAAATTGCCCTATTTGAGGACGAAAATTGTTTAATGCGGGAAGAGATTTACCATAAGCCCGAGGAATTAAGCCAATACAAGAGGATTGCGGAACAGTATCCTCTACGCCGTGATGCTGTGCTTAAGTTTTTGGAGAACAACGGAATCGCCCTTTCTTCCCTAAGTGCTGTGGTGGGAAGGGGCGGAATTATGCGGCCGGTTGAAAGTGGAACCTACCTCGTTAATCAGAAGATGCTTGAAGACCTCATGGCTCCAAAGGAAAGGGAGCACGCTTCAACCCTCGGGGCTTTGATAGCCTATGAGATAGCTCAAAAGGCCGGAGTGCCCGCTTTCGTTGTAGACCCAGTATGCGTTGATGAATTTGATGACATTGCGCGTATCTCAGGCCTGCCGGAGATAGAACGCAAGAGTTTATCCCACGCCCTCAACTTAAAGGCCACAGGGCGAAGGGCAGCCAAAGATTTGGGGAAAAGCTACCAAGACCTGAACCTGGTCATAGTCCACATGGGTGGCGGGATATCGGTCTCAGCCCACCGCAAAGGTAGGATGGTAGACGTCAACCAGGCCTTGGATGGAACAGGCCCTTTCTCCCCAGAAAGAGCTGGCGGATTGCCTGTCGGAGATGTCATAAGGATGTGCTATTCGGTACCGCCTTACGATAAAACCCGCTATACCTATGAGGAGATGATTACGAAGATAACTCGGAGGGGAGGCCTTCTTGCGCATTTAGGCACTAACGATGCCAGAGAAGTAGAAAAACGCATAGCCCAAGGTGATGAGCATGCTCGCCTTGTTTATGAAGCGATGGCTTACCAGATTGCCAAGGAGATAGGTGCCATGGCCACAGTGCTCAAAGGAGAAGTAGACGCCATCGTCCTTACCGGAGGCCTCGCTCGCTCTGAGATGCTGGTAGGGTGGATAAAGGAAAGGGTGGGTTGGATTGCCCCCGTTTTGGTCTATCCCGGTGAGGATGAGATGTTAGCTATGGCCCAAGGCGCTTTAAGGGTGCT
>CAZPWR010000023.1:0-3442 GCA_964590555.1 uncultured Anaerolineae bacterium
ATGACCGCTCTATAAGGCGCTTTGTGATGGCTTACAAACACCTTCTCTGAAGGAGGGGAAATGGCTTTGGGGGAATTTCCCGGCAAGGGCAAGGTAGCAGTCCTCCGCACAACCCCTGAAACGGTCCTTGAGGACTATAAACGGCTCATGAAATTGGCTGAGTACGAAAAAGCCCTCCCCAAGGACCGAGAAACCATCCTCAAGATAAACATTTCGTGGCAAACATGGTATCCGGCCTGCTCCACAACCCCTTGGCAACTGGAAGGGGTAATCCGAACCCTTTTGGAGGATGGGTATACTCGCATATGGGGAGCTCACAACCGCACTGTGGTTGTGGATGCCTACATCGGCGAGCGGAACAACAAGCACAAGTACGTCTGTGATAAATACCTCATCCCCAGCATCCACCTCTACGAACCTCACATCCGTTGGATCCGCTACGAGCCTAAGCATGAGCTTTTAGTCCTGCACAAAATCTACCCCGAAGGCATATTCATCCCCGAAGTATTCATCGGCAAAAACATCATCCACTTGCCAACGGTTAAAGTCCACGTATTCACCACCATAACCGGGGCCATGAAGAACGCCTTCGGTGGACTTCTCAACGAAAAGAGGCACTGGACCCATGCGGTAATCCATGAAACCTTGGTGGACCTATTGACAATTCAGCAGGAGATTCACTCGGGCATATTTGCGGTGATGGATGGGACTTTTGCCGGGGATGGGGCTGGGCCAAGAGCGATGCGCTGGCATGTCAAGAACGTGATCCTGGCCAGTGCCGACCAAGTAGCCATAGATGCTATCTCCGCCAAGCTCCAAGGCTTTGACCCGATGAGCATCCCCTTCATCCGAATTGCCCACGAGAAGGGCTTGGGCATTGGCGATCCGAAGGAGATTGAAATTGTCGGGGAAGATAAGGAGTGGGTGTTATCCCAGAACTGGGGCTTCAAGCAAGAAGATACCTTTGCCTCCCGCGGGCAGAAGTTGATTTACCATGGTCCGTTAAAGCCTTTTGAAGGAATCCTCCTTCGTTCCCCTCTTGTTCCCTGGTCCTACATCGCTTCCCGCTTCTACTACGATGTCTTCTGGTATCCACTCATAGGGCACAGGAGGGTGAAAGCGGCCTTGGAAACCCCCTGGGGCAGGCTCTTCAAAGAGTACGGCGATGGCAAAGTGGTCTTTTCCGCTCCGGACCCAGTAGCTCTATCCGTAGTTCTGGGGGCAATGTTTTTGGGGGCTTTGGGCTTGAGAACACTGTGGAAGCTTTTCAAGCGGTGAAAGGTAGACCCCGGCATACAAACCGGGCTATATGGTCAAAGGGCTTGTCTTCTGGTTGCTTTACAATCTATGGCGCCGTCGGGTAGGGTGGATTCCTTTCGGGGCTGCGCTTTTGGCTATCATGGTAGCAGCGGGAATCATTGTTTCCCCTATCCTCTTGGTCCTTAGCCTCCTTTTTGTAATCGCAAGCTACTGGGCCTACCGCTCCGGGTTCCTGCACTTCCAGCCGGAACAATTCTCCCCGGAAGAAGTTGCCCCTCTTGGACCAGAGGAGAAAGTGTTTGTGCGGGCTTCTGGCCCATTTGAGGTGGAGAGGAAGCGAGGGTACTTTGTGGATTTAGCGGCGGTCTTTGAAGGCTTTTGCACCGGAGAAAAGGTGGTGATGGCTTACGTCCCCCCTTCTCCTTTCTGGCCCAAGGGTGAAGTGGGGATGTGGTATTTCTTCTTCTGGCCTGAGGATGTAAGAAAAGTGGAATGGGGGCGGATTTTCTTCGGCCTCCATTCCCTTCCGGCCCTTCGGCTTACGTGCCAGACGGCAAAGGGCCCATCGGTTCTATTCCTGGCTTCGGGGGAACTGTCGCGGCTTGAGAGGATAAGGCAGTTTGTAACTGCAGAAAGTGCCAGGAGGCAAAATGCCGTCTCAAGATAAGGCTTTTCGTCTGCTCATCATTATGCTCTCCATAATCGCTGCCTTGTACCTTCTGGAAAAGCTCTGGTTCTTACTGAGCTGGCTTAAGGACGTTTTAGTTATTCTGGCCTTTGCGTGGATGATAACCTTCATCCTGGAGCCTGCAGTCAACGGTTTGGCTTCCGTCTCCTGGTCTTTGAGGGGTTCGCGCTTTTCGTTTAGAATTCCTCGCACTGCAGCCGTGGTTATAATCTACCTTGTCCTTATAGGCTCCGCAATTGCAGGGGGGACGCTTCTATTGCCCTCAACAGTTCAGCAATCCATCCAGTTGGCCTCAAAGCTGCCCGATTACCTGAGCCGAGCTCCTGAGCTTGCGGTTTCCCTTCAGGAAATCCTAAATCGGTTTAACATAGACATTGACCTCTATTCTTTGGCTCGCTCGCCGGAACTGACGAGGTGGGCACAAAATGTGGGGACTTTGCTCATAAGATGGGCGGTGGACGCAGCAGGCAGCTTGGCCACTTTTGCAGCCCAAGCTTTCATAGTCTTCATCCTAAGTTTTTACCTCATGTTAGAGCAGGAGCGAATAAGCCGCTTGATACGGGAACTGGTTCCTCCGTCCTTCCACGATGAGCTCAGTTTCTTGGCCGATGCCTTGCAGAGGACGTTCGGAGCCTATGTGCGGGGGGAAGGGATTGTAGCTATCCTTTACGGCCTTGGGGTTATCTTAGCGATGGAAATCGCTGGGCTAAGTTTCGCTCTACCCGTGGGGTTGTTCTGCGGGGTTATAACCTTAGTGCCTTACCTTGGTGACCCGATAGCTATGTTTTTGCCGGCCTTGCTGGCCCTCTTTCAGCGGCCGGGGGCAACCCTCTGGCTTCTCATATCCTTGAGCTTATACCAGCAAGTTCTGGTGCGCTTCCTCCTGCCGAAGATAATAAGCGAAGCCACGGGCATGCCGGCTATTTTGGTGATTTTAAGCATATTAATTGGCGTAAAGGCTATGGGCTTCCTCGGTTTCATATTCGCCATCCCTGTAGCCGGCATGCTTTACGCCATCGGTTTTTACTTGCTTAAAAAATACAGGAAGTAATCGGCAGTATTCCCCTTAGATTCCGACTAAAATCGTCCTCCTTAGGCCTTCGGCCGGAGGTCAGCCTACGCCGACCAGCGGCATAAGCTGCCAAAGCAATCTCCCCCGGTGGCTGGAGACTGCTTTGCCCCCTTCCGGGGCTCGTGGTGACTTTTCGGGCTATAACCGCAGCTGGCGCAAAGGGCTTAGATGCATCCCTTCACCGGCGCCTTTCAATCCCCCGAAGGGGATTATCTTCATTGTTACGTTGAGGTGACACCGACACCCACAGTCACGGTTGAGGTGTGTTTCAATCCCCCGAAAGGGATTATCTTCATTGTTACCCTCCACAGGTGGCCAGGGTGAGGGTTTCGCTGTGGGAGTCGTTTCAATCCCCCGAAGGGGATTATCTTCATTGTTACCCACAAAAATTGACGCAGACTGCATCCCGGGTGTGATGTTTC
>CAZPWR010000024.1:0-1627 GCA_964590555.1 uncultured Anaerolineae bacterium
TGCTCTTCGGTCTCTCCTGGGAAACCGACGATTACGTCAGTGGCCAAGCTGACCCCAGGGATGGTTTCCCTTATCCTCCTCACCAGCTCTTTATATTGGGCAACGGTGTAACCCCTGACCATCCGCTTGAGGATGGTATCATCTCCGGATTGGACTGGGATTTCAAGGTGCTCGCAGACTTTGGGGAGTGTGGCTACAGCTTCAATGAGCTTCTGGCTCATGTCGGCTGGATGGGAGGTGAGGAAGCGGATGCGCCACAGGCCTTTTATCGGGTGGATGGCCTCTAAGAGGTCGGCCAGGTCTGGCTTACCTGGAAGGTCGCGGCCATAAGAGTCAACGTTTTGGCCTAATAGGGTGACTTCCCTCGCACCACGCTTCACCAGGTCTTCCACTTCAGCAATTATTTCTTCCGGTGGACGGCTCCTTTGCTTGCCCCTCCTCAGCCTAACGATGCAATAGGTGCAGAAGTGATCGCAACCGTATACTATGGGAACATAGGCTGAGACAGGGGCTGGAAGAGGAGGCCTAACCCATCTATCGCCCAAAGCTAAGCGTTCCCTCACTGCTTTTATGAAGCCTTCCACATCGGAAGGGCGCAGGAAAATGTCCACGTAAGGGTATTGCTGGTGGAGGATTTGGGCATCGTCCACGAAGCAGCCCATTACTGCCAAGAAGGCATCCGGGCGACGGCGTTTTACCGCTTTTAGGGAAGCCAGATGCCCTCTGACTTTGTCCTCAGCGCTTTGACGGACAACGCAAGTATTGAGCAGGAGGACATCGGCTTTGTGGGGGTCTTCAACCCGTACAAAGCCCATCTGCTCCAGGGCTTCCGCTGCCCTGGCCGAGTCCGCATCGTTCATCTGGCAGCCTATGGACCAGAGGTAATACTTCATCGGAGTTTAGCCAAGGTAGAGAATATGTGCACCCACAAAGGGCTCCTTCGGCCGCATATTTTCCCGCTCTTCAAGGATTCTAAAAACTCCCTCTCCCCGCTAAAAGGTTCCATCTCAACCCAAACCTTCCCTATCTCCCAGGGGGTATGGGCATCGCTCCCAGCCGAAACCGGGATACCTCTTTCGGAAGCAAGCTTAAGGGCTTTAGCGTTGTCCTGGGGAAGGATAGTCCGGGCATTGAAGCCTTCAATGAAATCCACTTTATCAAGTATTTCCAAGGAATAAAGCCCCATAGCTTCACGCCGGATTCGGTCAAAGGGGTGAGATATTCCAACTATACCGCCTTGTTCCTTGATGAGCTTGATTGCTTCCAAGGGGTCAAGGCCCGGGGGGATTTCTTCCTTGAGGAAGAGGGCCAATAGTTCACCTCGCTTCGTCCTTATTTCTTCCCCGATTATGACCAAATCGGAGTCAATCTTGCTGGCTTCCAAAGCCCCGCGTATGGAGTTATGGTCGGTTATTGCTACCTTTGAGAGGCCCTTAGCCCGGCTTATTTCAACTACTTGGGCTGGTGAACAGAGGCCATCATACGAGAAGCGAGTGTGTAGGTGGAGGTCAACTTTCCATCTCATTCTCCGAAGACTATCCTCCCATCGGCCATGTCGGTTATCTTTACGAGGGATTCTATGGGGACGTTGAGGTATTGGAGGCGCTCCCTTCCTCCCTCAAAGGTT
>CAZPWR010000025.1:0-4012 GCA_964590555.1 uncultured Anaerolineae bacterium
CATAAACCAGAACACAGCCAAATCCATCCTGCGGGAAATGTTCAACACCGGGGAGGACCCGGAGAAGATTGTGGAGAAAAAGGGCCTTGCCCTTATTGCTGACGAAGCTGCCCTTATCAAAGTGATAGAGGAAGTCATTGAAGCGAACCCTGATGCCCTGGAAAGGTATTTGGGTGGTAAGGAATCAACCTTCGGGTTCTTCATGGGCCAGGTGATGAAAGCGACGGGAGGGAGGGCAGACCCCAAACTCGCTTCCAAGCTTTTAAGGGAGAAGTTAACCCAGTTAAAAAACCGTTAGGAGGAAGAGATGGGCTTAAAGGAGCAGATTGACCAAGAATTGAAGGAGGCTATCAAAGCCAAGGATGAGAGGAAGCTTTCAGCCCTGAGGTTGCTCAAGACCGCTATCCGCAGGGCAGAAGTGGACAAGATGCGGGAATTATCCGAAGAAGAAATATTAGCCGTTATAGCGGCTGAGGCCAAGAAGCGGCGCGAGGCAATAGAGCAATATTCCAGAGGCGGTAGGGAAGACCTGGCCCTTCAGGAGAAAGAAGAGCTCGCAATCTTAGAAGCTTACCTCCCTAAGCCCCTTTCCAGGGAGGAGATAGAAGAAATGGCCCGCCAAGCCATAAGGGAAGTGGGGGCTACGGACCCCCGCCAGATGGGGCAAGTGATGAAAATCCTCATGCCCAGAGTCAAAGGCCGGGCCGATGGAGCTTTGGTGAGCAAAATAGTGCAGGAACTGTTAGCTGGCCCTTAAAAAATGGAGAGTAAATCGCCCTGGTCAGAAGTAGTAAGAAGGGTTGGGAGTGCTTTTTCCTTTTCTCTGCTCGCCTTATTAATCACCTTAACCCTCATCTGGGAACCTGGAGCCAGCAGGGTAAACCTAAAAGAAGGCGATGTTAGCCCCTACGACGTGCGTTCCCCACGGAAAATATCCTACGTAAGCCAGGTTTTGACCGAGAGGGCTAAGGCTCAGGCGGCAGCTTCAGTCGGGGAAATCTATGACCCGCCGGACCCATACGTCGCCCGGAGGCAATTGGCCAAAGCTTCAGCTGTCCTCAATTTCATAGAGGCTGTCCGTTCAGACCCGTATGCCTCTTTGGATGAGAAAAGGCTTTGGCTTGGGGCAATGGAGGGGGTTAGCGTTACCGAAGAGGTGATTTCGGTGCTCCTTTCCCTGCCAGAAAGCCGCTGGGAGGCGATCTCCAGGGAAGTGCTTTCAGTGTTGGAAAGGGCCATGCGGAACGAGATAAGGGAAAGCCGGCTTCCAGAGGTTCGGCGAACTATTCCGGCTATGGTCAGTTGGGAGCTGGATAAGGATGAAGTAAAAGTAGTGACAAATTTGGCCGGGAACCTTATCTCTCCCAACTCTTTCCCCAACCCCGAAAAGACCGAAGAAGCCAAGAAGATTGCCCAGGAATCCGTCAAGCCCATCGTTCGCTCCCTGGAGAAGGGTGAGGTGATAGTCAGGGCTGGGGACGTGGTAGGGCCTTTGGAAGTTGAGGCTATTGAAGCTCTCGGCCTCAACAGGAATCCTTTTGACCCCTACAGGCTTGCAGGGGCTGTAGCTTTGGCCAGCACCGTAACTTTGGGCCTTGCTTTCTACTTTTCTCGCTTCCAGCCCTATTTCTTGCTCATCTTTACCTTTTTCCTGGCCTTGGCCAGGTTTATGGCTTCCGGTCAAAGCTTTATCTCTTACCTTTTCCCCATCGCCTCTTGTGCTGCTCTTCTCTCCTTAAACGCTGGGAGGGAAGTGGCTGTAGCTGGAACCTTGGCTTTATCCATCCTTTCGGGCTACATGGCAGGTGGCTCCTTGGAACTTGTAGGCTATTGGTTGGCAAGTGCTTCTTTCTTCCTCCTGGCTCTGGGTAAAGGGGATAAGGTTAACCTTTACCTTAAGGCCGGGTTAGCTTCGGCCTTGGGAGGCTTGGGGGTAATTTTAGCTTTTCGCTTGCCTTGGGAGAGCTTCAACCCGTTGGAATTGACTTTCGTGGCAGGAGCTTCGGCCCTCAATGGTCTGATCTCCGTAATCCTCACCCTCGGAGCCTCTTTTATCTTGGGAAGCTTTTTGGGGTTTGTTACACCTTTACATTTGGTGGAAATTTCTCGCCCCACCCATCCTCTTCTCCAGCTCCTCCTCCTCAAAGCACCCGGAACCTATCACCACAGCCTGCTTGTGGCCAGCATAGCGGAGCAAGCTGCAGAGCGGATCGGAGCCAACGCCCTTTTGACCAGGGTCGGAGCTTATTTCCACGACATAGGCAAGAGCCTCCACCCATATTTCTTCGCCGAAAACCAGTTAGGAGGGGTAAACGCTCATCGTTCCCTTGACCCCCGCACCAGCGCGCGCATCATCATAAGCCACGTGAAGGATGGGCTTGACCTGGCTAAAAAGTATCGCCTCCCCAGGCAAATCCAGGATTTCATCGCTCAGCACCATGGCACAGATATAACCCCGTATTTTTACCATGAGGAGTGCAAGCTTAAGAACGGAGTAATTGAGGACGATTCCTGCTTTCGCTATCCAGGGCCTCGCCCCCAAACTAAGGAGACGGCAATCGTCATGCTGGCTGATTCGTGCGAGGCAGCAGTGAGGGCTGCCAAGCCCTCTTCTCCTGAGGAAATTGAGAAGATTGTGAGGAAAATCGTGAAGGAAAAGCTGGAAAGGGGAGAGTTGGATGAAAGCGGTCTCACCTTGAAAGAGGTTGAGGAAATCCGCAAGGCATTTGTCGCAGCCCTGCAAGGGGTATTTCATCCCCGCATTCAATATCCGGAGGTGGAAAAGAGTGGCCAGGATTGAAGTAATCCCCGGAGAAGTTCCCCCGCCTTTGAAGAAAAAGGAGCTAAGGATTTTGGCTAAAGCTGCGGCCTTTGCCCTCAATCAAGAGGGAAAGGGAAAAGGCAAGCTAACCATCGTAGTGACCGGGGACGAGGAAATAGCGCGCCTAAACGCCCGCTTCAAGGGCTCAGAAAGCCCGACTGATGTCCTGGCCTTTTACTCAGGGGAAGAGGGCGGTTTTGTCTCAGCCCCCGAAGCCCGAAATTACCTTGGGGATGTGGTCATATCTTGGCAGAGGGCTGAGGAACAGGCCAGGGATTTGGGCCACTCCTTGCTTGAGGAGCTCATAATTTTAACCATCCATGGCGTGCTTCACCTCCTTGGTTACCAGGATGAGGAAGAAGGTGACCGGGAGAGGATGTGGGCCAGGCAGGAAGAACTGAAACAGCTTTTCTTGGCAAAGGAGGGGACATGACCGAGCTTCTATTCGGGACAGCTGGGGTGCCTTTGAGCACACCAAAACCTCCTTCCAGTGAAAAAGGGGTTAAGAGGATAAAAGAGCTGGGATTGGGGTGCATGGAGTTAGAGTTTGTCCAAAGGGTGAGCATGGGAGAGGAGACAGCGCGGGCAGTGAGGGAAACGGCCTCTTCGCTTGGGGTTGTCCTGAGCGTTCATGCCCCATATTACATAAATTTAAATTCCCCGGAGAAAGAGAAGCTTGAGGCCAGCAAGAAGAGGCTTTTGGCTGCGGCCAGGGTTGGGTGGCTGTGCGGCGCCCGGAACATCGTCTTCCACCCAGCTTTCTACCACGGCAATGACCCTAAAGAGGTCGCGAAGAGGGTGCGGGATCAAATTCTGGAGCTTGTGGAGATACTGAGGTCGGAAGGGGCGGAAGTTGTGCTTCGCCCTGAGACCACGGGTAAGCCTTCGCAGTTCGGCTCTTTGGAAGAGATTATCGCCCTGAGCAAAGAGATACCGAACGTTGCTCCCTGTGTGGATTTCGCCCACCTCCATGCCCGTTCCGGCGGCAAACTGAATTCCTACGAAGAATTCTCTTCAATCTTGAAGCTAATAAAGAACGAACTTGGCCCTGAAGCCTTAGCCGATATGCACATCCACGTTTCAGGCATACAGTACACTCGGCAAGGTGAAAGAGAACACTTGAACTTGAGGGAATCGGACCTGCGGTATGAGGAGTTAATCCAAGCCCTTTTGGATTACGAAGTTAAAGGC
>CAZPWR010000026.1:0-5047 GCA_964590555.1 uncultured Anaerolineae bacterium
CTTGCAGGAGCTGGAGATGGAGATAGAGAAGGCTCGGGCTGAGCTTGTGGCCGCAGAGGGCGAAATCCAGAAAGCCGAAGTCCAGCTCCGCGTAGCTCAGATAATGCGTGACCGCTACCAAGGCGACGGTTCGGCCCAGGGGAAAGCACTCTATAGCTCTTACTCACACCAAGTTGAAGCAGCGAAATGGGCTTTAGAGGTAGCTAAGGCCAAGAGGGAGGCTGCCGAGCAAGCTTTGAAGGATTTAGAAGGCAAGAAATCCAACCCTTACCCTTACCTTCTCAAAGCTTACCAAGCTGAGGGGGAATATCGGCAGGCGGAGGCTTACTTACTGATGGCTCAAGCGGAGCTGGACAAAGTCAAGTCGGGAGCGAGGCCGGAGGAGATAGAACTTGCTCGTGCAGCCTTAGAGCAAGCTGAGGCTGCCTTAGAGATTGCCCGCTACTTCTTGGCCAAGCATACCGTATACGCCCCTGTCTCTGGCTTCGTATCCGAGTGTGCGGTAAAGGTTGGAGAGAGCATCCAGCCAGGAAGACCTCTTGTTACCATCGCTTCCTTGGATGAAGTGGAGCTCACTCTCTACATACCCCTCTCCAAATTGGGATTTGTGCAGTTGGGCCAGGAAGCAGAGGTTAGGGTTGATGCCTACCCAGGGGAAGTCTTCAAAGGCAAAATCGTTTACATTTCCCCCGAGGCTGAATTCACTCCTCGCTCAGTTCAGACAAAGGAAGAAAGGGTAACGCAGGTTTTTGCCTTGCGGGTCAAGCTTCCTAACCCTGAGCACAAGCTCAAGCCTGGGATGTATGCGGATGCGATTATCCGCAGGTGAAAAGTTTTGCCCCCTTTGCATCTGCCAGGGTTTTCCAGTTTTCCGGCGGAGTGGTCTCTCTTGGGTGCAGGATAAGGCGGAGAGCATGGAGCAACTATTAGCGGTTGTCCTACCGCGCCAGGGCCGATTGAAGGCGCAAGCTCATGGATCTGCGCACGTTTGAAAAATAGAAAGCCCTGTGCGTCTGGGGCGCTCTTTGCGGCAATAGACTTTTTTGCTTATAATATTAACCACATTTCATGCGAGGCGAAAGAGGGTGTTTGAAAGTCTAACCCGTAAGTTGCAGGAGGTATTCCAAAGGCTCGCCCGGAAGGGGTACCTCACCGAGGCGGATGTGGATTCCGCTCTCAGGGAGGTGCGCCTTGCCCTTCTTGAGGCCGACGTCCACTACCAGGTGGTTAAGGATTTCTTAGCGAAGGTCAGGGAAAGGGCGGTGGGGGCTGAGGTTATGAAGAGCCTCACCCCGGCTCAGCAGGTGGTGAAAATCGTCTACGAAGAGCTCATAAAAGTGCTGGGTGAAGGCGAAAGGCTGAACTTGTCCGGTAAGCCTCCTTATGTCCTAATGCTGGTAGGGCTGCAGGGCTCTGGTAAGACTACCACGGCGGCCAAGCTTGCTTTAAAGCTCCGCAAGGAAGGCCACACCCCGCTTTTGGTCGCAGCCGACACCAAGCGGCCTGCGGCTGTAGCTCAGTTGGAAGTTCTGGGGCGCCAACTGGATATCCCGGTTTACAAAGGGGAGCCTTCTCTTCCATCGCCGCAGATATGCGTTAACGCTGTGAACAAAGCGCGGGCCGATTACAATACGGTGGTAATCCTGGATACAGCTGGCCGCCTTCACATAGATGATGAGCTGATGAAGGAGCTTGAGGAGGTAAAGAGAGCTACTTCCCCAGCAGAAACCCTCTTAGTGGCCGATGCCATGACCGGCCAGGATGCGGTAAGGGTAGCCCAGGAATTCCACAAGCGCATCGGCCTTACAGGCCTTATCCTTACCAAGCTTGATGGCGATGCGCGTGGCGGTGCGGCTATATCCATGCGGGCAGTAACCGGGGTCCCGATAAAATTCATCGGGGTGGGGGAAAAGCTTCAGGCTTTGGAGGAGTTCCATCCGGAAAGGCTCGCTTCCCGGATCCTTGGCATGGGCGATGTCCTTACCTTGATAGAGAAGGCGCAGGAGGTAATGGACCAAGAGAAGGCAATTAAAGCGGGCGAGAAGATCCTCAAGGGTGAGTTCACCTTGGAAGATTTCTTAGTGCAGATAAAGGAGCTGAAGAAGCTTGGCCCGATAAGCCAGCTTTTAGAGCTTATACCCGGTTTCTCAAGCTTAGCCAGGGAAATCCCCCTTGAGCTAACCGATCGCCAGCTCAAGCGGGTAGAGGCTATAATAAATTCCATGACCCCGGAGGAACGTCGGCATCCGGAAATTATAAATGCCAGCCGCAAGCGGAGGATAGCTAAGGGGTCAGGCACTACCGTTCAAGAGGTCAACGAACTTCTGGTTCAATTCCGTCAGGTTCAGAAGATGATGAAGGAGATGCAGAGAGGCCGGCTTCCCGGTTTCCTCCGATTCCTATCATGAGGAGGTGAGACTTTGGTCAGGATAAGGCTTAGAAGGATGGGGATGAAGAAGCAGCCGAGTTACAGAATCGTGGTCTGCGATTCTAAGGCACCGAGGGATGGAAAATACATTGAAAGCATTGGCTTCTACAACCCTCGCACTGAGCCAGATACTATCCAGATAGATGAGGAAAGGGCACTTTATTGGCTTAGTGTCGGAGCCCAGCCTACGGAGCCAGTTCTCAAGTTGTTTGAGAAGGTTGGGATTATGGAAAAATTTGCTAAGAGCCGTGCGTAAAATGGGCCTCTCGGTCCCGGGTGGGGTAAAAATTATTACATCTGTCAGGAGGGGGTTCTACTATGGCAGCGGAAACCATCTCCATGCGTGAGCTTGTAGAGTATATCGCCAAGGCCTTGGTTGATGACCCTTCTAAAGTCCGAGTTGAAGAGGTCTCTGGCCCTAACTCTACAATCCTTGAACTCCACGTAGCCCCCGAAGATGTGGGGCGGATCATCGGCCGCAATGGAAGAATCATAAACTCCATGCGCACCCTCTTGAGGGTCATGGCCGTCCGACAAGGTAAGAGGGTTGTGCTTGAGTTAGTTTAACCTGACTCCAACTTTCAACGCAGCCTCATCCGGACTCCTACCTCTGGCCTCCTTCTGGCAAGTCCGGATGCAGGAGTTGACTTAATTCCATGAGGAAGAAGTTAAAGACTCCCCGCCCGGGCCGAAGGGTTCAATTTAAAGAGGGCTACCCCGAGTTTGTAGCCATAGGTAGGATTTTGGAGCCTTGGGGGAATAAGGGCGAGGTCAAGGTGGAAATCCTCACGGATTTCCCAGAACGCTTTATTTCCCTGGAAAAGGTCTACATAGGCCAGACCGCTCGCCCCCTCAAGGTTGAAAAATCACGGGTTTTGGAAGACTATGCAGTCCTGAAGTTAGAAGGGTACGATAGCCGCACTGCGGCTTCCGCTCTGAAAGGTCAGCTCCTCCAGATCCCCCTGGAAGAACTAATGCCCCTTGCTGAGGGAGAATACTATGAGTTTGAGATTATAGGCCTTGAGGTTTGGACCGAGGACGGCCTTTACCTGGGCCGGGTCAAAGAGGTGATTTACACTGGAGCCAACGATGTTTACGTCGCGGACGGGCCTAAAGGGGAAGTGCTTATACCGGCCTTGGAAGACGTAGTCCTGAAGATAGACCTTGATGAAGGGAAGATGTTAGTAAGGCTTCCAGAAGGCCTTTTGTAGTTTCCGGTTGCGTTAGGCCCAATGAAAAAGGTTGAGCTTACGGCCGAAGTAAAAGGCATGCGGCTTGATAAATTCTTGGCGGAAAAGTTAACCGAGTTATCCCGTTCCACAATTCAGCAGCTCATCCGGGAAGGCTTCATCCTTGTAGAAGGTGCCCTTACTAAACCTGGATACAAACTTAAGGGCGGAGAGCGTATCTCTGTAACCGTCCCTCCGCCGCCCCCTCTGGAGCCAGAGCCCTTCCCGATACCACTTGATGTCGTATACGAGGACCAGTGGCTCATAGTCATAAACAAGCCGGCTAATTTGGTGGTTCACCCTGCCCCTGGCCATCATTCCGATACCCTTGTCAATGCCATTTTGGCGCGTTGGCCGGAGCTTAGGGGATTGGAAGATAGGACAAGGCTGGGGATAGTGCATCGGCTGGATAAGGATACATCGGGCCTGATAGTCGTGGCTAAGGATGAGAGGACCAAGGTTGAGCTCCAGAGGCAGTTCAAAGAAAGGGGGGTTCGCAAAGTTTACTTGGCTTTGGTAAAGGGTGAATTGAAGCCGGCGAGGGGAAAGATAGAGGCCCCGATTGGCCGGGACCCGCGGCATCGCAAGAAGATGGCGGTAGTGGCCGGCGGACGGGAAGCCATCACCGAGTATAAAGTCTTGGAGTATTTGCCCGGTTATACCTATGTGGAAGTATACCCTCTGACCGGGCGCACTCACCAGATAAGGGTGCATTTTTCCCACAAGGGCCACCCAATCGCTGGAGATAAAGTTTACGGCCGGGGCCCGCGCATCCCAGGCCTCACTCGCCCTTTCCTCCATGCCTATTCCCTCACCTTCAAGCACCCAGTCAGCGGGGAAGAGGTTACCTTCAGAGCCCCATTGCCTCCGGAGTTGGAGAGAGTCCTTGAGGACCTCCGCCAAGGCTGGATTTAGCCAGGCGAAGCCCCCATGGCAGAGGCCTTTTCATTTTTGCCTTTTTGTGAGAATTGATTAAAATACAAAAGCCAAAACCTCAACGGGGAGATGAGCCATGAGCAAAGAGGTTGCCATCATAGGAGTAGGCTACGCTGGGTTCCGCCCTTTGACCCCCGAGGTTTCCTACAAAGAGCTTATGTTTGAAGCCGCAACAAAGGCCTATGAGGAAGCAGGCATAAACCCCAGGAAAGACGTCCAAAGCTTTGTGACTGTTTCTGAAGACTTCAACGAAGGCACAAGCATCTTTGACGAGTATGTCCCTGACCAGTTGGGCGGCGTCCTGAAGCCGGTCCACACCGTTTGCGGCGATGGTATCCACGGCCTTGCCGCTGCTTTCCTCCAGATAAAGACTGGGCAGTTTGACATCGTGGTAGTGGAATCCCACTCTAAAGCCTCAAACATTGTTTACCATTCCCATGTCCTGGCTTTTGCC
>CAZPWR010000027.1:0-12781 GCA_964590555.1 uncultured Anaerolineae bacterium
CCAATAGCTCCAAAGGGGAAACCGAGGACACGATTATCTCCATTACCCTGTTCTCTTTCTCCTCAGCGATTCCTTGGAGCAAGTAGCCAGAGGAGACAAAAATGGTCATAATCAGCATAAAAGCGAGGAAATAAGGGATTACGAAGGTGAAAAGGATGCTCCAGGGCCCGCCACCTTGAACCTTACCCTTTTCCCCCAGAACTTCAGGCTCAACTTTTACAGGATCCGCAGCTCTACGACTTACCGCTGGCTCCACTTTGCCTCGGAGTAAGTGGGAAACGAGGAAACCTTTGAACCACTCGGAATCCTCAAAGGCAACAGCCTCAAAACCACTTCCCCTGGTTATAACCTTTACCTTCCCAGTTTCAATGTAATCTGAGGGTATCACCAATACTGCATCCAATTTCTCGCCTTCCAAGGCCTTGCGGGCTTCCTCTTCGCTCCCGAAAAGGACAAAATTGTTTTCATATTCCGGGAGCAAAGGGGTAAAAAAGCCAGTCCCATCCACAACCCCTATCCTCTTGGAAGTGCCTTCAAAAAAGTCCGCCAGAGATTGGGCCATGCCCTTGAAGATTCCACCTCCGTAGGCCCCCACAAGCAGCCCGATCAAAGCCAGGGCTGGGACTATGGCCGTCATTATGATGAACCCTGGCCTCCTGACATTGGTTATGTACTCGTGCCGGATTATAGTCCAGACCTTGGAGAAGCGCATTAAGCTTTCCCTTCCTTAACCACCTTTACAAAGATGTCCTCAAGGGGCACTGGGGCTACTTCAAAAGCCTCAAGCTCAACCCCTTCCTCCACAAGGGCTCTTATCACCGCTTGAGGCGATACCCCATCGGCCAAAGTTAGCATAAAAGCATCGTCTTTTCTCGCGACTGCCTGCACACCTTTTATAGCAGGGGGTAATTTTGGACTTTTAACCAGTATGGTATTGGGGGTAAACTGCTTTTTTATCTCCCGGATAGGACCGTACAAAACTGCTTCCCCCTTGTTTATGAGCAAGATACGGTCGCAGAGGGCTTCCACCAGGTTCATCTGATGGGAGCTTGAGACCACTGTTTTGCCCTGGTTGCGCAGCTCAACGGTGAGGCCTTTTATAAGCTCCACGTTCACTGGATCCAGGCCTTGGAACGGCTCATCCAGGAAGACGACTTCAGGGTCATGGATTATACTGGCTATGAACTGGAGTTTCTGCTGCATCCCTTTGCTTAACTCTTTAACTTTGCCCTTGGCTCTGTCCAAAAGGTCAACTTTTTCCAGAAAAGAAATAGCTCTTTCCTTGGCGATGGAGCTGGGCACCCCTTTAAGCTCGGCAAAGTAGACCAAAGTTTCCAGGACACCAAGGCCTTGGTAAAGTCCTCTATCTTCAGGGAGGTAACCTACCTTTTCCTTGACCTCACTTGGGTTGCGGCCCAGAACCTTAACCTCGCCTTCGTCCGGCTTGAGGATGTCCATTAGGATGCGGATGGTAGTGGTCTTACCGGCACCGTTTGGGCCTAAAAGGCCAAATATTTCCCCCTTTTTGACCTCAAAAGAAAGGCCCTTTATAGCTACAAGTTCGCCGTACCTTTTGAGCAGGTTGCGGACTTCAATGACCATTATGTCCTCCACAAATCCATTATAGCACAAGGCAAGCTTAAGGGAGAAATTTTAACCCGACTAAAAAGGGGATTCCTCCACAATTTTGGCCGCACCCGCCAAAGGCCAAGAGAGGTTTTGCCCCATTTGGCTCCACCTTGCATTTCACCGGCCTGGAAAGCTTTTGACATCTCCCAACCCTTGCTTTAAAATTAGGCTGCAAAGGGCCGGAGGAAGGGGGCAATGAACGTTGTTGATGAAGTAAAGGCCAGGACGGATATAGTGGACGTAATAGGGCAATACGTTCCTCTGAAGAAGGCGGGACGCAACTTCAAAGCCCTTTGTCCATTCCATACCGAAAAGGACCCCTCTTTCTACGTGTTCCCCCACACCCAGACATGGCACTGCTTCGGCTGCAATGCGGGCGGGGATGTCTTCTCCTTCCTCATGAAGAAGGAGGGGTTGAACTTCAGGGAAGCCTTAAAGGTCCTGGCCGAAAGAGCAGGAGTAAAGCTGGAAGAAAAGCCACCAAAAGAGATAGAAAAGGAAAAACTCCTCCGGGAAATCAACTCCGTAGCCGCCGATTACTTCCATCGCCTTCTTTTCCACCCAGAAAAGGGGGCTAAGGCGAGGAGCTATTTGGAAAAAAGGGGAATAAATGAAGAGGCAATCGTAGCTTTCAAGCTGGGCTATGCCCCAGGAGAGTGGCATGCTCTGGAAGAATTCATGGTAAACCTCGGCTACAGGCGGGATCTAATCTACGAGGCCGGCCTTATCATAAAGAGGGAAGAAGGAGGCTTTTACGACCGCTTCCGGGAAAGGTTGATGATACCGATAAGGGACGAAGCCGGGCGAGTGGTCGGATTCGGCGGTAGAACGCTGGACCCTGAAGGCATTCCGAAATACCTCAACTCCCCATCAACCCCCATCTTTGACAAAAGCCGGCTTCTTTTCGGGCTGGACATGGCCAAAGATGCCATAAGAGCTCAAGACATGGCCGTGATAGTAGAAGGCTACTTTGACGTCATCCAGGCCCACCAAAGAGGCTTCAAGAACGTAGTGGCTTCCATGGGCACTTCAATAACGGAAGCCCAGCTCAAGCTTTTAGCTCGCTACACCAAGCGCTTCGTCTTCGCCCTTGACCCTGATGTGGCCGGGAGCGAGGCTACGATAAGGGCCTTGCAGATGGCCGAAGAAGTTCTGGATAAGGAAGCCGAACCCACATTTGACCCCAGAGGCTTCATTCGGTTTGAAGAACGCTTGAATGCCGAAATCTTCATCTTAAGCCTACCCTCCGGCCAAGACCCAGACGATTTAATCCGTGAATCACCTGATAGCTGGCGGGAAGCTTTGGAAAAGGCCTCCCCTGTCACTGAATTCTTCCTCCAGCTCCTTTCCCAGAAGTTTGACCTTTCTTCTCCCAAAGGCAAAGCAGAAGCTGTCCGGACCCTCGTCCCCATCCTGAGAGCGATAAAGGGCGAGGTGGAAAGGGAGCACTATATCTACCGGCTATCCAGGCTGGTAAAGGTGGACGAAGGAGTGATAAGGAGGGAATTGGGGGCCCTGGCGAGAACCCGTCCCCTCTCGCGGAAAAAAGCCCCCGGGACTATCCTTGGGCTGGAGGAATATGCCCTGGCCAAGCTAATGACGAACCCTCCTCTCCTCACCTTCCTGGATGAAAAAATGGCCGCCATGGGCTTCTACCCACTGAGCGAGTCCGATTTCACCGAGTCCAATAACCGCATCCTCTTCAGCCTTTGGAAGGCAACCTTGGGCAAAAATGGGGGAAAGCTTGAGGAATTTCTGGAAAGCTTGGACCCCATTTTGAGGGAAAGTGCTTCCGCCATTCTGGCGAAGGTAGAACTTTCCCCGCCAACACCTTGGGAAATGGTTGAGGACGAAATCCTCTACTGTGCCTTGCGCCTGCGCGAACAGAGCATCCGCTATTACCTTCAAGAGCTGCGCTTCCTCCAGGAAGAAGCACGGGAGCAAGGCGATGAAGAAAGCTTGAGCCATTACCGAAGCTTAATAAAGGCTCAAGCCGAGGAATTAGCCTCCATCCACCGGGTTATGTCTCGTTATCATAGCCGGCAGCGGGAGGTTTGATGAGCCAAGAGTTTCCGGAATTTGAGGACAAAGAAGAGTATACTGGGGAAGAGCTTGGGGATAGCGCATTGCAGATTTACCTGAGGGAGATAAGCAAATTCCCCATGCTCACCCCTGAGGAAGAAAAAGAGCTGGGGGTCCTCATCCAAAGGGGCCGGATGGCCATGCACCGCCTTAAAAAAGGCGACATTTCCCCCATAGAGAAAGCCCGGCTGGAAGCTCAAGTCAGGGCGGGGGAAATGGCCAAGCGCCGTTTAGTCCAAAGCAACCTCCGCCTTGTGGTGAGCATAGCCAAGCACTACCTGGGCCGTGGTTTATCTTTCCTTGACCTAATCCAGGAAGGAAATGTTGGCCTACTCAAGGCAGCGGATAAATTTGACCCGCGCAAAGGCTTCCGCTTCAGCACTTATGCTACCTGGTGGATAAGGCAAGCTATAACCAGAGCCATCGCCGATCAAGCCCGCACTATCCGTATCCCCCTCCACATGATGGAAAACATCCAGCGGGAGCTCAATGTCCACAGGCAATTGACTCAAAAATTGGGGAGAGAACCCACAGTGGAAGAAATTGCCCTGGAGATGGGATTACTGGACCAAGCCGATGTCCAGGCCATAAAAGAGGCTATGGAGCAGAACAAACCAATCCCTCCGGACCTCCAAAAGAAACTCCAGAAAGCGACTGCTAAGGTCCAGAGCATAATTAGGGCGGCTCAAGAGCCTATGTCCTTGGAAACGCCCATCGGTGCTGATGAGGATACATTCCTTGGGGATTTCATTGAAGACACCTCCGCCCCAGCCCCGACCGATGAGGCTTTTAAAGAAATCCTGAGGGAAGAAATCCAGAAAGTCCTCAAGACCTTGACCGACAAAGAGCGGGAAGTGCTGGAGGCCCGCTTCGGCCTTAAGGATGGGAAACCCAAAACCCTTGAAGAAATTGGGCAAATGCTTAACGTAACGAGGGAAAGGGCGCGGCAGATAGAAGCCAGAGCCTTGCGCAAGCTCCGCCATCCCCTTCGCAGCCGTAAACTTAAGGATTTTCTACCTTAAGGCCTTTACTTATGGCCCTGGCTGGTGTATAATGATTCAAGGAAGGGAAGCAAAATGCTGGATGTAAAGGTGATCCTGAAGAAATTGGCGGAAGACCAAAAGCCATGGCGTTCCCGATACCTTGCGGGCCTTGCCGGGTTAAGCCGCAGGGAAGCTCTGAGCTTCCAAAAAACCTGGCAGACTCTGCCGATTGAAACCCGCAGGAGGATTATAAGCGCCTTAGTGGAAGCAAGCGAAAACGATAGCAGCCTTGATTTCTCCTACCTTTTCCGCCTCTGCTTAGAAGACGAAGATGAGGAAGTCCGCCTCCGGTCCTTGGAAGGCCTCTGGGAAGATGATGATCCAAGCCTTGTTGTCCCTTTGGTTAAGCTCCTTAAGAAGGATCCATCTTTAAGGGTAAGAGCAGCAGCCGCTTCCTCCCTCGGCCGTTTCCTCCTGCGGGCTGGAACGAGTAAGCTTGACGATTACTACGCTCGTCTGGTTTACTCGGCTCTCTTGGAAGCCGCCGAAGTGGAGAACCTGGAAATCCGTCGGCGAGCTATAGAGGCTCTCGCTTGCTCTCCTTCAGACGATGAAAGGGTGCTCAAGCTCATTGAAGATGCCTACTATCATCCCGATGAGGAAATGAAGGCCAGCGCCATTTACGCTATGGGCAAAAACGCTAACCCCAGATGGCGGCCATTCATCCTGAAGGAGCTGCGAAACCCAAGGGCAGCAATCCGCTACGAAGCAGCAAGGGCCTGCGGAGAGATGGGCTTAAAGGAAGCGGTGGAAATTTTAGCCGAGCTTGCCAAGGATAGAGACTACGAAGTAAGGGAAGCAGCTATCTGGGCCTTGGGAAGCATAGGTGGAAACAAAGCCCGAAACATCCTGATCAATTTCCTCACCGAAGGAGATGATTCCATAAGGGAAATAGTGGAGGAAGCTCTAAGAGAAATAGAATTTTCCTCCAACCCTCTTAACTTTTACGATTTACGCATTTGAACTGGAACCTTACCCTGTTCTTTTAGTAAAGTGGGACGCTGGGGTCAACCTCCCGTGACCAAGCGTTTATGCCTCCACGAAGGTTGTAGGCCCGTAACCCTGCGGCTTGCATAATTCGAATCGCTTGCGCACTGCGGTTTCCAGTCTTGCAGTAGACCACGTATTCCCGAGTGGGATCCAGTTGATTAAGGCGCGCTGGCAGCTCCTGAAGCGGGATTAGGATCGCTCCCTCCAAATGGCAAATCTCCCACTCATTGGGTTCCCGCACATCCAACAATACAATTCTCCGCCTGTCCTGTTCCAGCATGGCTTTGAGCTCCTGTGGTGTGATGTCAAACTCAGTGCGCACTTCATGCCCTTGGATAGACACCCCACAGAAGGCCTCGTAATCAATAAGCTCCCGTATGGTTGGGTTCTCCCCACACACTGGACAGGCCGGGTTCTTGCGCAGCTCAATCTCCTCAAAAGACATGCTCAAAGCATCGTAGAGGAGCAACCGCCCAATCAATGGCTTGCCCCGGCCGATGATAAGTTTAATGGCTTCGGTGGCCTGGATGGCCCCAATTACCCCAGGCAATACGCCGAAGACCCCTCCCTCCGCGCAAGAGGGAACTGAGCCAGGAGGTGGAGGCTCTGGGAAGAGGCAGCGATAGCAGGGGCCTACCTTGGCATCAAAGACGGTGACTTGACCATCAAACCGGAAGATGCTGCCGTAAATCAAAGGCTTACCCAAGAACACGCAGGCGTCATTAAGCAAGTAGCGAGTGGGGAAGTTGTCCGTGCCATCAATGATGATGTCGTAATCCTTGAGTATCTCCAAGGCGTTGGCACTGGTCAGCACCACCTCATAGGTTTCAACGGTAATGCCCGGATTCAGGTCCAACAGGCGTGCCTTCGCTGAGGCCAGCTTGGACTTGCCAATCCAGGAGGTGCCGTGCAGGATTTGGCGCTGAAGGTTGCTCTCGTCCACCACATCAAAATCCACCAGCCCGATGCGCCCGACCCCAGCAGCGGCCAGGTAAAGGGCTGCGGGGGAACCCAAGCCACCCGCCCCGACAATGAGCACGTTGGCGGCCTTCAACTTCTTCTGGCCAGCCAGGCCGACCTCCGGAATTAAAAGATGCCGGCTGTACCGATAAATCTCCTCATTCGTTAAAACCACTTCACTTTCCCTCACCTTTGCCCTCCTTCCGCAATTCCTCCATCCCATTCCTAACTACTTTTAAAAGCTCCAGAAGCTGGGCTTCAAGGTTCTGCAGGACCTCCAACGCATATTGGTCGGCGCTTTGGGTTAGCTCTTGCGCCCTTTTAATGGCCTTTTCCTCTATAGACCTGGCCCGCGCTTCTGCTTTCCGAACAATTTCGTGCTCGCTCAATATCTCCAAAGCCTTCTCCCGGGCCCTGCTCACGATTTTCTCCGCTTCTTCCTGCGCTTCGGCTAATATGTTTTCCCTCTCCTCCACTATCCGCTTGGCTTCTTCAATCTCCTGGGGGAGAGAAAGGCGAAGCCGGTCTATGAGGTTCAGGACTTCATCCTCGTTAAGGATTACAAAAGGGGTAAAGGGAACTCTACGCCCCTTCTGCAGCAAAGCCTCCAGCCGGTCTATTAGGAAAAAAGCCTCCATGAGTCCCCCTTAATCCCTCAGCGAAATAACCGGTACCCCAAACGACGTCTCCTTCAGCTTGCGGAAGAGCGCTTCTTTCACGTGCGCGGGTACCATTGAGTCCAGGCATCCTCCAAGTGCGGCTATCTCTTTGACGATGCTGGAGCTCAAGAAGGCATACTCTTGGCTGGTCATGAGGCAGAGGAATTCAATTTCTGGTGCCAGTTTTTTGTTTATAAGCGCCATCTGGAACTCCAGCTCAAAATCGGAGATGACCCTTAAGCCGCGGATTATGACCTTCGCCCCTTTAGAGCGAGCAAATTCCACCGTAAGCGTGTTGTAGCTCTCCACGTTTATCTTCGGGTTGTTCTCAAAAGCCTTGCGGGCCATTTCTACCCTCTCTTCCACCGAGAAGAGGACGTTTTTCCCAGGCCTCTCGTAGACGGCCACTATTAGCTTATCAAAGAGCTTCGCTGCTCTTGTGGCTATGTCTATGTGGCCGTTATGGATGGGATCAAAAGTTCCAGGGTAAACAGCAATGTTCATTTCCCCCTCCTTTGGGAAAGCTTAGCTTATATCCACTACGCCGGGCTGCCATAGCCTCAAAACAGCCTCCTTGAGCAAGCGAAACTCGGGCTTTGAAAGCTCCGGATCCTCTCGGAATATCTCCATAGCTACTTCCCTGGCCTCATTGAGCATTTTAAGGTCAGTTAAGCGGGCAAGCTTCAGCTCCGGAAGGCCGCTTTGTCTTGTCCCCAAAAATTCCCCCGGCCCGCGCATCTCTAAATCCTTTTCGGCCAGAGCGAAGCCGTCCTGGATGGTCTCCACGATTTTCAAGCGTTCAAAAGCTTCGGGTGATTCTGAATCGGCTACTAAAATGCAGTAGCCAGGCTCAGTCCCCCTGCCCACCCTTCCTCGGAATTGGTGGAGCTGGGCAAGCCCGAAGCGGTGAGCGCCTTCCACCATCATGACTGTAGCACTGGGAATGTCAACCCCTACCTCTACCACGGCCGTGGAAACGAGGATTTGTATCTCCCCTCGTCTGAAAGCCTCCATCACTTTCTCCTTCTCCTCACCCTTCATCCGACCGTGAAGCAAGCCAAGCTTCAAATCTGGGAAGACCTCCTTCTGGAGGCGTTCGTATTCGGCTACGGCGGAGGGGATGTCTAAACTTTCGGATTCTTCTATTATCGGGTAGATTATGAAAGCCTGCCTGCCTTTTTCTATCTGGCTCCGGATGAACCTATAGGCCCTTTCCCGCTCCAGAGGAGTTATGAGGTAAGTCTTAACCCCTTGCCTTCCCGGCGGCATTTCGTCCAAGGTGGAAATGTCCAAATCACCGTAAATGGTTAAGGCCAAGGTCCTGGGGATTGGGGTAGCGCTCATGACTAAGACGTGGGGGAAGAAGCCTTTCTGGCGGAGGGAAGCCCTCTGGCGGACTCCAAAGCGATGCTGCTCGTCTATTATGGCCAAGGCCAAGTTCGCAAATTGAACCCCCTCTTGGATAAGGGTATGGGTCCCTACCACTATATCCACTTCGCCGGAGGCAATTTCCTCCTGGATTTGTTTCTTCTCCGAAGACTTCATGCTGCCGATGAGGAGGCGAACTTTGGGGGAGAAAGGCGCTTGTGTGCGAGGGTGCCTCAGGTTCATCCCTTCTAAGAGGGAAGTTATGGTTTGGTAATGCTGCTCGGCCAGGATTTCAGTGGGAGCCATCATGGCCGCCTGGTAGCCCGCAGCTACTGTGACCAGCATCGCTATCAGGGCAACCACGGTCTTGCCAGAGCCAACCTCCCCTTGAAGGAGCCGGCTCATTGGCCTATCTCCGGCAAGGTCTCCCAAGATTTCGCTGAGGGCCCTGCGCTGGGCTTCCGTAAGTTTGAAGGGCAAGGAGGAGATTATGCTTTCCACAAAGGCTGGGTTTACTTCAATAGCTCGGCCAGGGTTAGCTTGCCAGGCAAATTTTTGGCGCATTACGCCTAATTGTAGGAGCAAAAGTTCATCAAAGGCCAGACGGCGTCGGGCTTCCTTCAATAGTTCCTGGCTATCGGGAAAGTGGATTTGGGCCAGAGCCGTGCCCAAATCCAAAAGCTTCCGTTCTTCTTTAATCCTATCAGGCAGAGGGTCCGGGACTTTATCGGCCCAATATTTTGTGGTTTTAAGCATTAGCCGGCGGAGCCAGCGCGGGCTTAGGCCTTTGGTTAGAGGGTATATTGGGACTATGCGGCCGGTGCTCACAAGCTCTTTGTCCAGAGGCTCCCACTCGGGCGAGGTCATGGTAAGGCGGCCCATGAACTCATCCACCCGGCCACTTACCACTATTTGCTTTCCAGGCCGGAGTTGCTGGGCAAGGTGAGGCTGGTTGAACCAACTTATCTCTATAACTCCAGTGCCATCGGCCAGGAGGCAAGAAACAATGGTAAGGCCACTTTTGGCTTCCCGCACGCTTACATCCCACACATTGCCCATTATGGTGACTTCTTCACCGTAACGGAGGCGGTTTATGGTCTTTATGTTGCTGTAATCCACGTATCGCCTGGGGAAGAGGTAGAGAAGGTCTCTGACGGTGTAGACTCCCAGCCTTTTGGGGCGCTCGGCGTTTTTGGGGCCGATTCCGCTGAGCTTGATTACCGGTGAGTCAAGGCCGAACCCTTTTGCCGCGGCCTCCGAAGGCTTCTTCTCCCGTGGCTTTGGTTGCGGTTTGGGCACAGGGGTAGGGGCTGGCTCCGGGATAACTGGGGCGGGAAGCACTGGGGTCAGGATAAGTTCGTGGATTTTTTCAAGGAGCGCTTTTCTTTCCTCCACGGAAGTGAGGGAAGAGTAGCGGGAAAGGAGGGAGACGATTTCCTTTATCCTGGCCCTTTCCTGTTCGGTGCCGGCTTCTTTAAGGGCCTCATCCCCCCAAGTTGCAGCGAGCTTCCGAAATCCCCCCAATACAGCTTTATCTTTGTAGCCAAGCCTTGCTTCCTGCCTGAGGATTTTCTCCAAAGTTTCAAGGCGCTCGTTATTCATGCTCAAACGCCTCCTTCCTGGATCGTCAGGCTTATTGCTCTGGGGCCAAGGTAGCAAATCATGGAAGGGTTAAGGGGGAGGATTAAAGGCTTAATTTTGAAGGAGAGGCTGGAGAATTTTTCCAGGAAGGCATTTACTGTTTCGTCCATATCGCTTTTAAGCACCGCCAACCTCTTTATGCTTACGAACTCAGCTGTAAATTCCGCCAGCTTCTCCGCCATTTCCTCCTCAGTTTGGACCTTCTCCAGAGGGATGAATTTTCCATCTTCAATGATGAGGAAGACTTTAATCCCCATCATCGTCCCCAGGATGGCTTGGGAAGGGCTTATTATCTTTTTGTGGCGGAGGAACTTTAAGTCCTGGGAGAAAGAGGCGATGTACATGTAAGGAATCATCCCACGGACAACCCGCACGATTGTGTCTAAGGAGCGGCCCCTTTGGGCTGCCTTGGCTGCTTCTTTTACCATTATGCCTAAAGCGTAAGAGGAAACCTCAGAATCAATGATGGTGATGCGAGCCCGCCCCAGGAAAGGGATGCTCGCTTCCCTGGCTACCAAAGCTACTGGGTTTATGTGGCTGGAAGTATAAATCCCAATTATCTCGTCCCCCTCTTTTATCAGGTCCCTGTAAACCTTCTCCATGTAATCGCGGGTGGGTGGCAAGGAGGAAGGGATAGCCTTAGTGCGGGCAATCTCTTGGATTAGGCCATTGGCATCTATGTCAACATTCTCGTAGTAGACCTTGTCTTTGAGTCTTATCCGCAACGGCACTACCGTAATCCCAAGCTTTTTGACCTCGGATTCGTCCTCAAATATGGCACCGCTGTCGGTTATGACTTTTATCATGGTTTACTCCAGGGAGATGATGTAGTGGTAGTAAGGTTGCCCACCCCAGAGGACTTCCACATTGAGGTTGGGGAAAATTTCCCGAACCTTTTCCCCTAATGCTTGGGCCTCCTCTTCTTTAACATCTGCTCCGTAGTAGAGGGTAAGGAGCTCGCCCTCCTCGGCCTTCATCTCTTTAAGGAGTCTCAGCACGATCTCCTCTGGGCTTTCTCCGACTGCCACAAGCTTCCCGTCCAAGAGGCCGATGAGTTGGCCTTCTTTGACTTTTATACCCTCCACTTGGGTGGAGCGCACGGCTACGGTTACTTCTCCGGTGCGAACGTGGCTTAAGGCTTCGCTCATATTTTCCACATTCTCTTCCAAGGACATTTCCGGGTTGAAGGAGAGGAGAGCACTTATGCCCTGAGGGATAGAGCGCGAAGGAATGACCCTTACTTTCTTTGAAGAAAGCTCGGCCGCTTGCTGGGCGGTTAAAATCACGTTGGGGTTGTTAGGGAGAATTATGATTTCCTCAGCCGGCAAGGAGTTGATAGCCTGGAGTATTTCCTCTATGCTTGGGTTCATAGTTTGGCCGCCGGAGATAGTGGCATCAGTGGAAAGGCTTTTGAAGATTTCGGCCAAGCCCTTGCCCGGCACTACTGCTACCACAGCCACTCTCTTAGGGGGCTGGGGTGGGACGGGCTGTGCTTCGCGCCCCAGGACAAATTCGCGGTATTGCTCCTGCATGTTCTCAACTACTATATCCACCAAGGAACCCCACTTTACCCCGTAATTTAGGGGTGTGCCAGGTTCATTGGTATGGAGGTGGACTTTAACCATAGTAGAATCGCCCACTACCAAGACCGAATCGCCCATGGTGGAAAGAGCTTTCCTTATTTCCTCCACGTCTAAGTTCTGGCCCTTGATTATGAACTGGACATCGTAACCGTATTCTCCTTCCAAGGCTTCGGTTCTTACCGCTGTTTCCTCAAGGGTGACTTTCTCTTCCAATTTTTCACCTCGCAAGTGTTTTAGGAATCCTTCCATTATGACCAGGAGCCCTTGCCCTCCTGCATCCACCACCCCCGCCTCTTTGAGGATGGGAAGGAGGGAAGGGGTTTTGGCGACGGCAATCCTGGCCGCTTCTACCACATGCTCCAGAGCTACCAAAAGGTCATCAGTTTGATCCCGGATAGCTTGGATGGCTTCAGCCATCTCCCTTATGACAGTAAGGATGGTGCCTTCTACTGGCTTTATAACTCCTTTGTAAGCGGTGGAAGCAGCTTCGGCCAGAGCATCGGCCAAGTCTTGGACCCTTATCACATCCTTTTTGTCCAGAGCCTTGGCGAACCCTCTCAGTATCTGTGATAGAATAACGCCAGAGTTACCCCTGGCTCCCATCAGGGCGCCATAGGCTGCTTTCTGGGCTACAATCCAGGCAGAGGTTTCCTTTACCCCTTCAATTTCCTTGACGCTAGCCTGCATGGTAAGGCGCATGTTGGTTCCGGTATCGCCATCAGGCACGGGGTAAACATTGAGGGCGTTTATGAAATTAGCATTCCGTTCAAGCCAAGCGGTGGCGGCTTTGAAGAGGTTTTTAAGCGTTATGCCATCCCAAGCTAAA
>CAZPWR010000028.1:0-2493 GCA_964590555.1 uncultured Anaerolineae bacterium
AGGGAAAGCATGACCGCAATCCCTTCGCCTTTTAAGAAGGAGAGAGCCTCTCTATCAAGCAAAGTGCCGTTGGTCAGGACTATCTCTGTTAGCTCTACATTTTCTTCCCAAGCCCTGCGTCTGGCATATTCGTGAATGGCCTTGAGTAAGTCAAAGTGCAGGAGAGGTTCCCCGCCGGCGTATTTTATCTTGAGGGCCTTTAGACCCTGCTCCCTCAGTTTTGCGATAGCCCAATCAACGGCCTTCTTGCCTTCCCCCTCAGTCATACTCAGGGGCATGCGGGGAACATAGCAGTAGCGGCAGCGGAGGTTGCAATTGAAGGTCAAGGCCAGCCAAAGGGTAAAGGCGGGAGGATTAGGAGGCCCCTCAAACTCCGAGGAGCCGTCAGCCGAAACCAGGAGGCCGGCCCGCACGGCTTCCTTCAAAAAAGAGGCCGAAGCTTCCAAAGGCAAGCCAGTTAACTGGAGTGCTCTCTCAGGAGAAATGGGGCTCTGGAAAGCATCCACCAAAGTGCAAGCCGAAGAATTTAAGACGGACGGGGGCGAAAATTTTGAGGGATTGTAAAATAAGGCCCAGCCATGGCCTAAATCCTTACGATAAAGACCATAGGGTTGCTTCAAAGGCATTAGAAGGGAAAACTGATTGCCCTCTTGGGATGAAAATCGCGAGGCCGAAGCGCTTTCCCTTCCGCAAGCACAATCCTGCTCCCCTTCCTCCGCAAGAGGAATCAGGAAAGGGATTTCTGTATTCTCCATATCAAAGCCCCCTCCTTTGGGTATCCAGGCGGAATTATACCCCCCGCTTTACCGGAAGTCAATTTTTCGGCGGTTTAATGGCCTTGTGATAAAATAGCCTGGAAAGGAGGAAAGAGATGGAGCTAATCTGGCCCCGATACGAAGGCGGTTCCCTGGTGAATCTGCCAGCTACTATGGCTACCATTTTGGGAGCCGAAATAGATGGTGCGCCTCCGCTTGAGCCTTCTCTGTGGAAAGAGCTATCCCATGGCACCGAACGCATAATAGCCATCCTAATGGATGCTGTGGGCTATCTAGCCTTACGTAACCTCATGGACCAGGACAAGGACTTTGTCCTGACTAGGCTTGCCCATAGAGGCATCTTTAACCCCATAACTTCTGTCTTCCCCTCCACCACTGTGGCTGCTTTGGCCAGCTTGTGGACGGCACGCCCTCCCATAGAACATGGCCTAACCGGCTACACCCTTTACCTCAAAGAATTCGGGGTTGTAGCCAACGCCCTGGCCCTTGCCCCTATGCGGTGTGAAAAAGGCGATTCCTTGGAAAAATGGGGGCTTGAGCCCGAAAAGCTCATCCCTGTCCCTTCTTTCCCTCAGCTCCTAAAACCTTGGGGGATAAAGGTCTGGGTCCTGATCCATCGGGAATACGCAAAAAGCCCCTTCTCCCGAGCCATCCACAGGGAGGTGGCTGAATCCAGAGGCTTCTTATCCACCTCGGAAATGTGGGTATCTCTCCGCCGCCTCCTTCAGGAGATTTCCGGGGAAAAGGCGATTATAAGCGTTTACTGGGGCCTTGTGGACGCCCTCGGCCACCTCTACGGCCCGGAAGATGAGACCTGGGAGGCGGAGCTCAGAAGCTTCGCCTTCTCCATGGAAAGGGAATTCCTGGAGCGCTTAGAACCAGCAGACCGCAAAGGAACCCTACTCATAATTTTCTCCGATCACGGTCAAGTCCCCACCAAACCTGAAAAAGCCATCCAAGCTCTGAAGCATCCGGAGCTATGGGAACTCCTGACCTTGCCCCCGACCGGCGAGTCCAGGGCTTCTTACCTCTACGTGAAGGACGGGTGTAAAGATAAAGTGCGAGCCTACTTGGAAGAAAAGATAGGTTCATTCACCGTGATGGATTCGCAGGAAGCGATGGAGAAAGGGCTATTCGGGAAAGGAAACCCTGCTCCAGGCTTCTCCTCCCGCATCGGAGACCTAATTGCCATCGCCAGAGGGGAAGAGCACCTGGTTTGGGGGTACGAGGAGCCCAAGCTCAAGGGCCGCCACGGTGGCCTTTCCCCCCAAGAAATGCTCATCCCACTGCTCTTGGTAAGGCTTGATGGCTGAAAGAACCATCGCTGACCTGGAAGCCTTGCTCCTCAGGCTTGACGGAAAAGGATACAAAGCCTACAAAGGGGTGGAGG
Source organism: uncultured Anaerolineae bacterium (assembly GCA_964590555.1). Classification (GTDB taxonomy): domain Bacteria; phylum Chloroflexota; class Anaerolineae; order SpSt-600; family SpSt-600; genus SpSt-600. The sequence continues at coordinate 2,167 of CAZPWR010000028.1, forward strand.
GAGTATACCGCGCCCCTACCTTCACCCTCTTCATTGACCATGTCCAGGGCGACCCATTCGCTCCGCCAAGCAGGGTAAGGGTTCAAGTTGAGCTCCGAAAAGCAGGCTTTCCCCCCGATACTTATTCAAACAAGAGCCGGCGAGTCGCTTTAGCCGATTTCTTGACCCGCCAATTCGCTGCCGCCGCTGAGAAGGTGGAGAAACGCATGGGAACCGGCCACAGCGGCCTTATCGCTTTAGACAGGCTAGGGAGGGAAATCTTGGAAGGCACTTTACTGGTGATCACCGAAGGATACTTGGAGGCAAGGTCTGTGGGAGTGGTTTCGG